>JAGBSU010000140.1 GCA_017631705.1 Clostridia bacterium
AAATCCTTTCGGATTTACGAGTATTTTAACACAGCAGAGACAGAAATCCGCCTGTGAAAATCGGGTTCGGATACGGCTTCTCTGCTTACGCTGACGAACAATGCCTTTCTTCTCCACGTGACTTTTTTTATTGTTTGTCGTTGGGAAGTACCCGCAATTTCGATAGCATTAAGTTGCCGAACTCGGCACCGTGTTCGGTGGTGCAGACTTCACCGAATAAGAACAATCCCAAGCCGTTGGTATGTAGGTTATTGGTTAAAATGCCCTTCAAACCGGCACAGCCGAAGGTGATGGCATCGGCATCGTTGTAAAACGCTTGCATGCGCTCATTTACCTTGGTGGCAGGGACATACCGTAGCTGCATACGCGGTGCAAGGTCGCGTCCCGAAGCAATGCGTCCCTCTGCCAACGATAAATGCACGTTCACACCGTTTGTGTCGGAAAAGGTGAGATGCTCAAAATCCGTTTCGCGTAATCCGAGATTTGCCTTTTTATCCCGCAACCACGTCCGTGCATCCACACCGTCAATGGTATCTATCACACGCGGGTCGGTAAAAGAAATGTCGTGTTCACTTAAAATATTGTGATGGATGTTTTCGTGCAAAACCTCTATCGTATACCGATTGTCGTCAATCAAAAAGACCGCCGCTTCGTTTCTGCCTGTAATTAATCCTTTTTCACCGGTTTGCGGGTGAATGGCGGCACCGCCGCCGGTGAGCGGCACATTGACGGCTTGATACAAATGGTGAATAAACGCATTTTCGCCACCGGCATTACCAAGCACCACAATACCGGCCTTAAAATTACCCGCGGGAATATGACGCAGACATTCCTCGTACGAGCCGGTCAGTAACACGCCACGTATATCGCGAGAAAAATCTACTGCACGGCAAGCGTTCTCGTCCTCAGCACCGACAAATCCAAAGGTGGCAGCACCGAAATTTTCCATCACGCCGTGTGATGGTGTGTAAAATGTTAGTTTCATAAGAATATAGTTCCTCTTTTTTTCTTGAGGATAGTATAGCAGACTTTTTGAAAAAGAGCAACCATAACTTGTGTTATCTTACCTTGTGGTGTAAAAAAAGATGGTGTAGGTTCTGCAACGTTTGTAAAGAAAATGTAGGCGAAGTGTTGCTTTTTTGTAAAAAATATGGTATTCTATACAAGGACGCCGTGTGTTTTGGGGCATACGGGCAGATGGGCCCTGTGCGACGGTGGGCTGTGAACCATGTCAGGCGGGGAACCGAGCAGCATTAAGCAGTTTTTTCCGTGCGCCGCAGTCAGCCTATTTGCCCGTATGCCCGAAAGAACACGGCATTTTTAGAATGTGAAACCGAAAAAAAGGGGGAACGATATCGTGTACCAAGTGTTATACCGTAAATGGCGGCCGCAAACGCTGTCGGAAGTATACGGTCAACCGGCGGTCACCACCGCTTTAAAAAATGAATTGCGTTTAAACCGTTTGGCACACGCGTATCTGTTTACCGGATCGCGCGGTACGGGTAAAACTTCTTGCGCTAAAATTTTGGCAAAGGCTGTCAATTGCCTTAATCCGCAAGACGGCGACCCGTGCAACGAATGTGAAAATTGCCGAGGTATCGATGCCGGCACCATTTTAGATGTGACCGAAATTGACGCCGCTTCCAACAACGGTGTAGATAATATTCGCGATTTGCGTGATGAAGTCAACTTTGCACCTGCTATCGCCAAATACCGTGTGTATATTATCGACGAAGTACACATGCTGTCTTCCGGTGCTTTCAATGCGTTGCTCAAAACGCTGGAAGAACCGCCGGAGCATGTCATTTTCATTTTAGCAACGACCGAGGTGCATAAACTCCCTGCCACCATTTTATCGCGCTGTCAGCGGTTTGATTTCGGCAGAATTGCGGTGGAAGATATTGCCGCACGGTTGCATTATGTAGCAGAGCAAGAAGGCTTTACGTTGGCGGACGATGCCGCACGGCTGATTGCCCGGTTGGCAGACGGCGGCATGCGTGATGCGTTGTCACTATTAGACCAATGCTTATCCCGCTCGCACGAGATTACTGTCGACGTGGTAACCGAAGCGACCGGCATGGCAGGGCGGGAATATTTGTTCCGCTTGGTTGCTGCTATACGCAACCACGATACTGCCACGGCATTGGATTTGCTCAACACCTTGTACGACGGATCCAAAGACATGGAACGCTTGTGCGTGGAACTAATTGATTGTTACCGCAACATTCTAATTCTAAAAAGCGTGAAAAAGGCAGACGAACTCGTGCCGGTTTCGGCTGCGGAAATGGAAGAACTGCGTGCCGAAGCGGCGGCAGTTTCGCTCGAAATGTTACTGCATATCATGGATGTGTTGCAACGCACGCTGGACCGCTTAAAAGGCGGTGTTTCCCGCAGGGTGGAGATGGAAACGATGTTGCTTCGCTTGTGCGACCCCACATTGGATACCACGCTCGAAGCGTTATTGCGCCGCATTGAACGGCTGGAAGCCGGCGCACCGGTTGCCGCTGTGGCACCGGTTAAGGTGGAAACACCAAAAACCCCTGCTCCCAAACCCGAAGCCCCTAAAGCCGAACCCAAACCCGCACCGCCTGCCGAATCGGCAAGTGCGGTGAGACCGTGTGATAACTGGGCGGAAATATTGGAGCAAATCGCCAAGCAAAGCCCGCCGCTGTATGGTGTGTTGATGGATTCTACCGCCATGTGTGGCGGTGAAGAACTGATTATCGTCACCGATAACGAGTTGTTCGGCACGTTGGTGCATCAAGATAGCAATAAAACCGTGTTAATGCAAGCGGTGCAAGCGGTCATGGGCCGTCCCATGCGCATCAAACGCGGTCGTCCGGCAAAACAAGAAAAAGCAGAAGAAACAGACCCGCTGTCGGCATTCTTACGGCAAAGTACCGATGCCGGTGTCGCGGTGGAAATGAAAGGTTGAGTACGATGAAAGCAAGATTACCTCAAGGTTACGGCGGTGGCGGTGGTAACATGCAAAGCATGTTGCGCCAAGCCCAAAAAATGCAAGAAGATATGACGAATGCCCAAACCGAACTCGAACAACGCGAATACACCGCCACGTCCGGAGGTGGCATGGTTACCGCTACGGTCGATGGCAAGCACTTGTTGCGTTCTATTGATTTGAAACCCGAAGCAGTCGACCCCGAAGATACCGAAATGCTGTCGGATTTGATTGTCGCCGCTGTCAATGAAGCGGTGCGTAAAGCCCAAGCCGATTCTGAAGAAACATTGGGCAAAATCACCGGTGGTATGCAACTGCCGTTCTGATATGGTTAAAAAAATCGTTTGGTGGGTGCTGACTTTACTGTGCCTTAGCACCATTTTCGGGTTTTCCGGTCAATCAGCGGCAGATTCTTCACAAGTCAGCAGTTCGCTCACCGCATCGCTTTTATCGCTGATTCCGTCGTTTAACGAGTTGTCCCATTTAGAACAAGCGGCGGTGGTATCGGTAGCGCACGGAATTATTCGCGATCTCGCACACATAGCAACGTTTGCGGCACTTGGTTTTTGCGTGTATATGCTCGTACGCAGTTATAAACTTCACCGGTCATTTTTGACGGCGTTTCCCTCTTGCGTGGTAGTAGCGGTGGCCGACGAATGCTTGCAACACATCTTGGCAGCAGGTAGAGCATTCCAATGGTCGGATTTGTTAAAAGACTGGTTTGGTGCTTTGCTCGGTACCGGTGTTGCTATTGTGGTGTGTTTAGTTATCAAAGGAATACGAAAGGAATCGTAACATGGCGTATCGTGTGGCAACGTTGGAAAAGTTAATAGAACAATTTGAACGCTTACCGGGTATTGGTCACAAGACCGCTGTGCGGTTGTCGTTTGCGGTGCTTTCCATGAGTGAGGAAGAGGGTAACTGTTTTGTAAACGCAATTACCGAAGCACGTCGCACGGTACACGAATGTGATATTTGTTGCAATTTAACCGATACCGAGCGTTGCTCGGTGTGTTCGTCTTCCAACCGTGATGAAGGAATCATTTGCGTGGTGGAAGAACCGCAAGACGTAATAGCGTTTGAACGCACGCGAGAATATAACGGTGTATATCATGTGTTACACGGCACGATTTCACCGCTTAACGGCATTGGTCCGGACCAAATTCGTATCAAACCGTTGCTCACGCGGGTAGCCAATAACGAGATAGAAGAAGTCATCATGGCGACTAATCCAACCGTAGAGGGGGAAGCCACCGCCATGTACCTTTCCAAATTGTTAAAGCCGTTCGGTGTCAAGGTAACACGGTTGGCATACGGTATACCGGTCGGCGGCGATTTGGAATATGCCGACGAGGTCACACTCAGCCGTTCATTAGAAGGGCGTAGCGAACTATAAATTTTCAAGGAGGAATAACCATGGCGGGCGAACGCGTAGCCACAAAAACCATTGCGGAAAACCGCAAAGCTTTCCATGATTATTTCGTGGAAGAATCCATGGAAGCCGGTATCGAACTGTGCGGCACCGAAGTGAAATCCCTTCGTAAAGGTGCTGTTAACCTAAAAGATGCGTGGTGTAGCGTGGAAAAAGGGGAAATGTTTATCAAAGGGATGCACATCAGCCCCTACGAACAAGGAAACATTTTCAACCGCGACCCCCTGCGTGTACGGCGTTTGCTTATGCACCGTCGCGAAATCATGCGGTGGTACGGTTTGTTAAAACAACAGCAAGGTCTAACACTCATTCCGCTGTCGCTGTATTTTAAAGGTTCTCGTGTTAAAGTACAAGTCGGTCTGTGCCGCGGTAAAAAGCTTTACGACAAACGGGAAGACGCAGCACGTCGTGAAATGAAGCGCGAAGCAGAACGCGCACTTCGTCAAAAGATATGAAGGTGAAAACAATGAACTTGTTATCGGTTGTTATCCCCGCGTATAACGAAGAAAAAAACTTAATCGTCGCGGCACAGCGGTTATCCGACGTACTCACCGCGGCGGGGATTCCCTATGAACTGATTTTTGTCGACGATGGCTCGCGTGATGCCACGTACACGTTAATTCGTGAGGAATCTGGGCGTAACCCGGCGGTGCGCGGGGTATCGTTTAGCCGTAACTTCGGCAAAGAAGCCGCTATTTTCGCAGGGCTTAAAGAAGCCAAGGGTGATGCATGCGTGGTCACCGACTGCGATATGCAATTCCCAGCCGAAGTGATTGTAGAAATGTGGAAACTGTGGGAACAAGGTTACCAAGTTGTCGAAGGCAAAAAAAGCAGCCGCGGCAAAGAACGTGCCGCACACGGTTTCTTTGCACGCACGTTTTACAAATTTATCAGCAAAGCCGTCGGCATGGATATGCAATCCTCGTCCGATTTCAAACTACTCGACCGCCAAGTGGTAGACGTGCTCAATAACCTGCGCGAACGGGATACTTTCTTCCGTGCGTTGTCGTTCTGGGCAGGCTTTAAAACCGCTACGGTGGAATTTGAAGTAGCCCCCCGCGTGGGTGGTGCTTCTAAATGGTCGTTCACCAAACTTACACGGTATGCCATTAGTAACATCACCTCGTTTACCACCGCACCATTGCGTGTGGTCACGCTACTCGGCACTGTTTTACTCATTTGCTCGGCAGTGTTGGGCGTGCAAACGCTGGTACATTTCTTTATGGGTGAAGCGGTCGAAGGTTTTACCACCGTCATTTTGCTGTTATTAGTTATCGGCGGTGCGATTATGGTGAGTTTGGGCATTATCGGTCATTACGTGGGTCGTATTTACGACGAAGTCAAAAGCCGTCCCCGCTACATTATTGCACACCGCACAGAGGAGGAAAAAACTCATGCTGTTGACGCTTGATTTGGGCAATACCAACTTAACCGTCGGTGTATTCCGTGAAGAGGAATTGGTATGCGAATTTCGCATTGCTACCGACCGCACCTTGACCGGTGACCAATACGCGGTACAACTGTTATCGGTACTCAAATTACATAATATTGAAGGCGGCGACATTCACGGTGCGATTATCAGTTCGGTTGTTCCGGGCTTGGATATGGTGCTCAGCCATGCGGTGGAAATGATTACTTCCATCAAACCGCTTCTGGTGGGTCCCGGTGTCAAAACCGGCATAGATATCCGCATCGATAACCCCGCCCAACTCGGTGCCGACTTGTTGGTCGGTGCGGTAGCATCGTATGCCAAATACGGTGTACCTTGCATCATTTGGGATTTGGGTACTGCCACCACCGTTTCGGTCATTGATAAAGACGGCTTGTTCCGTGGCGGTGCGATTATGCCGGGTGTCGGCACATCGTTAGATTCGCTGGTTAGCCGTGCTTCGTTGTTACCGCGTATTCGATTGGAAGCACCAGAATGCGTTATCGGCACTAACACCGCCGATTCCATGAAATCCGGTTCGGTGTTCGGCACCGCCGCCATGGTAGACGGCATGTCCGAACGCATTGAAGAAGAACTCGGCACTCCTGCCACCGTTGTGATTACCGGTGGTCTGGGCGAAGAAATTGCCGCCCGTTGCCGCCGCAAAACGGTATACGACGGTAGATTGTTATTAGACGGTTTGCGTTTACTGTACGAAAAAAACGCACGTTAATGTGACGGGGTTTGAGTCCTGTCACAGTAGTTGTCTAAAATGCGTTGTATCGGAAAAGATGTGTTCCCACGACGTCTTGATGAGCAACAGCAAGGAGGATATATATGAAAACAAAAAAAGTAAACATTTTGAGAATGGTCGAACTGGCGATTCTCACCGCCATTGTACTGGTACTGCAACTCACCGGTACAGCGATTAAACTGACAGCACTCGGTACGAGTGTCAGTTTGGTGCTGATTCCGATTGTGTTGGGTGCAGTGGTGTTAGGTCCTGCCACCGGTGCTTGGCTCGGCGGTGTGTTCGGTGCGGTAACATACCTGATGGGTGTTTTCGGTATGGATGCTTTTACCGCTATTCTGTTCCAAAACCATCCGTTTCTCACAGCCCTTACGTGTTTTGGCAAAGGTATCGCCGCCGGTTTTTTTGCAGGGTTGCTGTATCGTTTGATTGCCAAAAAAAGCAAACCTGTCGCCTTGTTTGTCGCCGCGGCGGCAGCACCGATATTCAATACCGGTCTTTTTATCATCGGTGCATTGCTCATGAGTGAAACATTGGCGGCAAACTTTGTTGCCGAAGGTAGTACAGTATTGTATTTTATTTTTATTGGTTGTGCCGGTATTAACTTCTTGTTAGAACTCGCTCTGAATTTGATTGTCGCACCGTCGCTTTCGACGGTGGTGCAAGCTGTTCAAAAACGCGTATAAAAGGAAGAAATGTATGTCAAAACCCGATATTTTTGACCGCCTGATGGCGACACGGCCGCTGTGTGGTTTGCAACCGCTGTATCAAAAGCGCAAAGCGGTGCTGCTTTATGTGTTGTTTGGCGGGCTGACCACGGTAATCAGCATCGGTACTTTTTGGGTTGGTCACGATGTGTTATCGCTCAATGAGCATATTGCCAATATCCTTTCGTGGGTGCTGGCGGTGCTGTTTGCGTTTGTTACCAATCGGGTGTGGGTGTTCTCGGCACCGACCAAAACGAAAACGGCATTTTTCGGTCAACTGCTTCGCTTTTACGGTGGGCGCTTGACAACGCTGGGTGTCGAAGAAATACTACTGTTTGTGTTTATTACCGTGTTAAAAGTCAATGGCTTAGCGGTAAAAGTGGGAGCACAAGTAGTGGTGTTAATTTTAAATTACGTTGTCAGCAAATACTTTGTGTTTAAAAAATAATAATGTGTATCGCCTCGCAGTTACGGTGGAATACTGTATCTGTGGAGGCGATTTTTTATGCAATCTTTATGGGAACAAACGGCAAAACTCCCCGTGTTTCCTAAACTCAAACACGATATTCGTACCGACGTGTTGGTGGTGGGTGGCGGTCTTGCCGGTTTACTTTGTGCCGAACAATTGGGGCAAAACGGCTTGGACGTTATTGTAGCAGAAGGCAATACGGTTTTCGGCGGTGTCAGCGCACGCACCACGGCAAAAGTCACCACGCAACACGGTGCCATCTACCACACCTTAGAGAAAAATAGCGGCTTATCGGCGGCAAAACAGTATTATACTGCACAAAGAGAGGCAATGGACGAATACCGCCGTCTTGCCGACCGCTTTTCCTTTGACTATGAGGAATGCGATGCGTATTTGTATTCTTCCGATAATCGGTTAGCCTTGCGTGCCGAACGATCGACAATTAGCCGTATCGGCGGCAAAGCAGAGTGGACCACCGACTTACCGGTGGAAATACCCGTGGCAGGAGCTCTGAAAATCCCGCACCAGGCCCAACTAAATCCGCTGCGGTTGGCAGAAGGGTTGCTACCTAATCTTACGGTATATGAGCACACGCGGGTAAGAGAACTGCGTGGGCAGACAGCGGTGACCGACGACGGTATCTTGATTTTGGCAAAAGCGATTATTGTTGCCACGCATTTTCCGTTTTTGAACCGTCACGGTGCGTATTTTCTCAAACTATATCAGCATCGCTCATATGTTATAGCGTTAGAAAATACCGCCATGTCGCATGCTATGTTGTGGAGTGACAAGCAAGACGGTATCACGATACGACGATACGGCGAATATGTGTTGCTTGCCGGCGGCGGTCATCGCACCGGTCAAAAAGGTGCCGGGTTTCAACCGGTAGAAGAATTTGCTCACCGCTATTTCCCAGAGGCGAAGATTGCTTGCCGTTTTGCCACGCAAGATTGTATGAGTTTAGACGGTGTATCGTATATCGGGCAGTATGCACCGTCAACACCGTCGCTATACGTTGCCACCGGCTTTAACGGTTGGGGAATGACCTCGGCGATGGTTGCGGCATTGGTGTTATCGGGTGAAATTACCGGCAATCCCAAACCGTTTGCGGCGGTGTTTAATCCCCAGCGCAGTATTTGGCACAAACAATTGGCGGTTAATGCCACCGAATCTATCAAAGGCTTGCTCACGCCCACTGTACCGCGTTGCCCGCATTTGGGTTGTGCACTTAAATGGAATCCATGGGAACACAGTTGGGATTGCGGTTGCCATGGTTCTCGTTTTGATGAAAACGGTATCTTGCTCAATGGACCTGCAACTGGTGATTTTCCAAAAAGAAAAGCAGATTAAGTTCGCGGACTTAATCTGCTTTTTCAATTCATTTTTATTGTTCTTGTTCGGCAATCTTGCGACCCATCAACACGCCCATGACCGAAGCCATCATCAAACCGCGTGTCCAACCGCTGGAATCACCCAAGCAATGCAAGCCGTTTACGTTGGTGTTCAAATCGGTATCCATACGCACACGGTTGCTGTAAAATTTCAATTCCGGCGAATATAACAACGTTTCATACGAAGCAAAACCCGGTACTACATGGTCCACCGCTTGAATGAAGTTGATAATGTTAATCATCGCACGGTAGGGCATAGCGGCAGTAATATCACCGGCGACCGCATCGGGTAACGTCGGTTTTAAGTTGGATTGGTGAAGTTCTTTTTCCCACGTACGCTTACCGTCCAAAATATCCCCGAAGCGTTGCACCAAAATATGACCGGCACCTAACATATTCGTCAGTTCGCCCACCTTTTGCGCATACGCAATCGGTTGGTTAAACGGATGGCTGAAATTGTGCGAACACAAAATCGCCAAGTTGGTGTTGTTGGATTTGAGTTCTTTGTATGAATGACCGTTCACCACGGCTAAATCATCGTCATAGTTTTCTTGGCTGACAAAACCACCGGGATTCTGACAGAAGGTACGCACCTTGTTTTTAAACGGATGAGGATACCCGATAAGTTTGGATTCGTACAACGTTTCGTTGACTTTTTCCATCACTTCGTTGCGCACTTCCACGCGCACCCCAATATCCACCGTACCCGGTTGGTGAGCAATGTTGTGCTCGGCACAAATCTTTTCCAACCAATCGGCACCGCGGCGACCGGTGGCAATTACGGTCTTTTCGGCACGGATTTCCAGTTCTTGTTGGCCGTTGGTGATACAAACACCCAGGCAGTTGCCGCCGTCCAACAACAAATCGGAACATTCGTACCCAAACAGCATTTCCACGCCGTGTTCTTGTAAATATTTTTCAATCGAGAGATAAATACCTTGTGCCTTTTCTGTACCCATGTGACGAATGGGGCAGTCCACCAATTTAAGACCTGCTTGAATCGCGCGTTTGCGGATTTCCTTGACTTCTTCGGTGTTGCCGAGCCCTTCTACGTGCGTATCAGCACCGAATTCCAAATAAATACTATCCGCATAATTAATTAATTCTTGTGCCGCATCTTCGCCAATCAGCGAGGGGAAATCGCCGCCCACTTCGTAGCTCAGCGACAATTTACCGTCGGAAAAAGCACCAGCACCGGAAAAACCGGTGGTGATGTGGCAGTACGGCTTGCAGTTAACGCATTTACCGATTTTGCTTTTGGGGCAACGACGGTTTTCAATCGCTTGACCCTTTTCCACAATCACAATGCTTTTTTTGGACCCTTTGCGAATCATTTCCAAGGCAGTAAAAATACCGGCAGGACCGGCGCCGACAATCACGACGTCTTTTTTCATAGTATAACCTCCTATGCGGTTTAGCCAACAATAAAGTATAGCAGTAAATAAGTAAAATGTCAAATTCTTTTTTAATAAGATACACTTGCGCGGAGGTGTACGTTGTGGTATACTGTATTTGTGAAAATATGGTTTTTGGAGGTGCTAAATGGATATTCGTGTCGGAGATATCGTGGTGATGAAAAAACCGCATCCGTGTGGTGAGCATCGGTTTTCGGTGTTGCGTATCGGCATGGATTTTCGTTTGCATTGCGAGGGATGCGGTCACGAAGTGATGATTCCCCGCCAAAAAGCCGAAAAAAATATCCGTCGTATTGAACGCGCCGAAGGGGAAGGATGAACCGCCGATGTTAGACCGCCTAAAAGACGTTGAAAAACGGTACGAGGAAGTCATGGCACAGTTGTGCGACCCGTCGGTGATTTCCGATACCGAAAAATACCGCGAACTCATGAAAGAAAGCAAGCAATTAGAACCGATAGTGGAAAAGTATCGCGAATATGCCACTGCCCGTCAAAACGAGCAGGAAGCAAGAACGCTATTGGACACCGCCGGTATCGACCGCGATTTACGCGAGCTTGCCGAAGAAGAACTGCACGAAAGTCGCGACATTGCCGAACGCTGTGCCGACGAACTGAAAATTTTGCTATTACCGCGTGACCCCAACGACGACCGCAATGTGATTGTGGAAATTCGTGCCGGTGCCGGTGGAGAAGAATCTGCCTTGTTTGCAGGGAGTTTATACCGCATGTATAGCTTGTATGCCCAAGCGGGCGGCTACCAAATCGAACCGGTTAACATCAGCGAAACCGAGCTGGGTGGGTATAAAGAAATTAGTTTTATGATTATTGGTGAGGGGGCATACAGCCGCCTCAAATTCGAAAGTGGCGTGCATCGCGTTCAACGTGTACCGGAAACCGAGGCAGGCGGCAGAATTCATACTTCTACCGTCACGGTCGCCATCTTACCCGAAGCAGAAGAAGTGGAACTGGATATCAATCCCGCCGATTTGCAAATCGATACGTTTCGTTCCAGCGGTGCAGGCGGTCAGCACATCAATAAAACCGAATCTGCTATTCGTATCACGCACCTGCCAACCGGCACAGTGGTGGAATGTCAAGACGAGCGCAGTCAGTTCAAAAATAAAGATAAAGCCATGCGCGTGTTGCGTTCTCGGCTATTGGAAGCCAAACAAACCGAACAACAATCTGCTATTGCGGCTGACCGCCGTTCTCAAGTAGGTACCGGTGACCGTAGCGAGCGTATTCGTACGTATAACTTCCCGCAAGGTCGTGTTACTGACCACCGTATCGGGTTGACGCTGTATAAATTAGAAGCGGTCATGAACGGCGCACTTGACGAAGTCATTGATGCCTTGATTACCGCTGACCGAGCGGAAAAACTACAAAAAGGATAAGACTATGCGCACAGAATATTTATCGTCGGCACCCTCGGATTTGCAGAGAGCCGCCGACTTGTTAAAAGCGGGCGAACTGGTTGCCATCCCCACCGAAACGGTATACGGTTTAGCGGCAGATGCCCTAAACGGGGAAGCCGTAGCGGCGATTTTTGCCGCCAAAGGTCGCCCTGCCGATAACCCGTTGATTGTTCATATCGCCGCTGTTTCCGAATGGGAACGTTTAGTATCGCATATTCCGCCGCAGGCGTTGGCGTTGGCAGAGGCTTTTTGGCCCGGTCCGCTGACCATGATATTGCCTAAAACGGACTTAATTCCGAATGAAGTCAGCGCCGGCTTATCCACCGTAGCGGTGCGTATGCCGTCCCACCCCATAGCCAGAGAATTGATTGCTTTGTCCGGTTGCCCCTTGGCGGCACCTTCTGCTAATCGTTCGGGCATTCCCAGCCCCACCGAAGCCAAACGTGTGGCCGAAGATATGGACGGTCGCATTGCCGCGGTAGTGGATGGCGGCACGTGTGATGTTGGTGTCGAATCCACGGTGATCGACCTTAGCACCACGCCACCGCGGCTTCTGCGCCCCGGTGCGGTAACGGTGGAAATGCTGACCGCGGTTATCGGTGAAATTGCGGTAGACGATGCCGTGGTACAACCGCTAAAAAGCGGTAGGGCTGCAGCCTCTCCCGGTATGAAATATAAACATTATGCGCCCAAAGCCAAAGTGATTTTGGTTAAAGGCGATAAAAACGCATTTGTCGATTACGTCAACGCACATGCCGCCGATGGTGTAGCGGCGCTGTGTTTTGACGGTGAGGAAACGGGACTTTGTATCCCATACTTTACCTATGGTGCACGCGATGACCACGCCGCGCAAGCGCACCATGTGTTTGAAGTGTTGCGCCGGTTAGACGAACAACATGTTCGTATAGCGTATACCGCTTGCCCCTCGCAAGACGGTGTGGGACTTGCCGTTTATAACCGGCTATTGCGTGCGGCAGGATTTGAGGTGATTGTCCTTGAATAAAGTGTTTGTCGTCGGTATCACCGGTCAAACCGGTGTCGGTAAAAGCACGGTAGTGAAAACACTGGCTCAAAACGGTTGGCTCATTTTAGATGCCGATGCGATTGCTCGCGAGGTGGTAAACCCCGGCACTCCCTGTTTGGAAGCACTTACCAAACGGTTTTCACCTGCTATTTTATTCCCCGATGGTTCGCTCAACCGTCAAGAATTGGCGGATATGGCATTCGCCACTCCCGAGGACACGGCGGCACTCAATGCCATTGTGCATCCGGCGGTGATTGAGGTCATGACGCAAGCGTTGGAAAAAACAAATTCACCGATAGCAGTGATTGATGCACCGCTTCTCTTCCAAGCAGGGCTCAACCGTATTTGCGACCAAACGGTAGTGGTTACCGCCCCCGCCGCTTTACGCCTTCGTCGTATCTGCGAGCGTGACGGTATTACCGAAGCGCAAGCACGCGCTCGTATGAACGCACAACCGGACGAAGAGTATTATCGCAGTAAAGCCGATAAGGTGCTCATAAACGATAGCACCGAACGAGCCTTGATAGAACAAACAAAACGCTTATGTGAGGGGTGGCAACGTGATTAGTACCAAACGAATTTTGAAAACCACGCTTGCCGTTCTCGGGGTTTTGGTGGTGCTCACCATGCTGTTGTTTGTCGGTGGAAAATGGTATCTCAAAACCATGTATCCGCTTGATTATATTGACATTGTCAACCAAAATGCTACCACGTTTTCGTTGCCGCCGTCGCTGGTTTTGGCGGTCATTCATACCGAAAGCCGTTTCGATAGTGAAGCGGTGTCACCGGTGGGTGCCAAGGGATTGATGCAGTTGATGGACGGAACCTTTGAGTGGATTCAGCAAAAATTGCCCGGTGACCCTGCACCGCTTTCGCAGGTATTTGAGCCGGCAATCAACATTCAAAGCGGATGTAAGGTGCTGGATGTTCTGTTCGGGCAGTTTGAACACACCGAAACGGTGTTGGCGGCATACAATGCCGGTATCGGAAATGTCTCTTCGTGGCTTAAAAACCCCGATTATTCCACCGATGGCGAAACGCTGACGGTAATCCCCTTCAAAGAAACGAAAAATTATATACACCGTGTATTAAAAGCACAAAAACGGTATCAAACTTTATATAACATTGTTTAGGAGGAACTGCCATGTCTGAAAAAACAAAAGCCGAGCTGTTGCGTGAACAACTGTCGTATGCTCCGAAAAATGCGTATCGCATCCTATCGGCAGAAGAAACTACCGCCGCCGATGCGTATTGCGAGGATTACAAAACCTTTTTAGATGCCGCCAAAACTGAGCGTGAAGCGGTGAGCGAGGGCATCAAGATGGCACAGGCAAACGGTTTTGTTCCGTTTGACCGCACCAAACCGCTCAAAGCGGGGGATAAGGTATACTATGATAATCGCGGCAAAGCGTTATTGTTGGCGGTTATCGGTACGCGTCCTGCTTCAGAAGGTGTTTCGATTGCTGCCGCCCACGTGGATTCTCCTCGCTTGGACATGAAGCCCAATCCCTTGTACGAGGACCACGGTCTTGCGTATTTGGATACGCATTATTACGGTGGCATTAAAAAATATCAATGGACGGCTATCCCGTTGGCATTACACGGTGTGGTAGTCAAAAAAGACGGTACCACCGTCACGGTATCCATCGGTGAAAAGGACGACGAACCGGTGTTCTGCGTGACCGATTTATTACCGCATTTGGGTGCTACGCAAATGAAAAAGACTGCCGCCGAAGTCATTGACGGCGAAAACTTGAATATCTTAATCGGCTCGCGCCCCTTTGCCGATGACGAGGGCAGTGAAGCGGTGAAACTAAACATTCTCCACCTACTGTGGGAAAAATACGGTATGGTGGAAGCCGATTTCCTCTCGGCTGAACTGGAAGCCGTTCCCGCTTACTCGGCACGCGATGTCGGTTTAGACCGCAGCATGCTCGGTGCCTACGGCCACGACGACCGCGTATGTGCTTATCCGGCACTTACCGCTACCTTTGCGTTGGAAAATCCCGCGTATACTGCCGTGACTATCTTAGCTGACAAAGAAGAAATCGGCTCCGACGGTAACACCGGTATGAATTCTTCCTTTTTGCGGTATTTTATCGAAGATATCGCCGAACTGACCGGAACGAAAGGCCGTCATGTGTTCCGTAGTTCTTTGTGCTTGTCGGCAGATGTTAATGTGGCATACGACCCGTTATATCCCGAAGTGGTAGAAGCTCGTAACTGTGCCGCACTTAATCAAGGTGTGGTACTTACCAAATACACCGGTGCACGCGGTAAAAGCGATACCAGCGATGCCTCCGCCGAACTGATGGGCTTTTTCCGTCGCACGATGGATGCCGCCGATGTGGTATGGCAAATCGGTGAGTTGGGCAAAGTGGATATCGGCGGTGGCGGTACGGTTGCCAAATATATCGCCGATTTAGATGTCAACACCGTTGATTTGGGTGTGCCGGTACTTTCCATGCACGCACCGTTTGAAATCGTTTCCAAGCTCGACGTGTACATGACACACAAAGCCTTTTTCGCCCTGCTTTCACGTGACAAAGCATTGTAATTTTCACCTTTTTAGAACACTCTCATAGGATAGCCTATGAGAGTGTTTTTGTTTGTTTTTTTACAAAGAAGGGGGATTGCCCGTGAAACCACGCAAACGCCGCCGCAAGCGGCACGTACTCGTTTTGATGTTGGCACTTATGTTGGTGGTTGTCGGTGTGGTGGCGGTGGATAGTCAACTGCGCCCACTGGTACAAAGTTACGGTCAAATGTCGGCACGGCAACGCGCGATGATGGCGGTACACGCCGGCATGGAAAAAGCGCTGTCGTCACAAATGCCACAGTACAGCGACTTGGTAAAAGTAGAACGCGCTACCGATGGCAGAGTGCTTTCTGCTGAAGCCAACGTTAGCGCGATTAACCGTTTAAAAGCGGCAGCTACCACTGCTGTCACTGAGGAATTGCAAAAACGAGAATCCGAAAAAATTCGTATTCCGCTGGGCAACTTAATCGGCGGCAGTTTTTTTACCGGGCGCGGTCCGTTTTTGCCGATTACCATTCACACAGGCGGTGCGGTTATTTCGGAATTGTCCGATGACTTTCGCGATGCCGGTATCAACCAAACCAACCACCGGTTGTCGTTGGACGTGACCGTGATGATGACAGCGGCGCTCCCACTTGAGCGGGTATCAATAGACGTAAAAACCGATTTTTTAATATGTGAAACGGTGTTGGTGGGTGACGTTCCGCAAACTATGTTGCAGTTAGATTTCGGCGAAAAAATGCGTGATTCCGATTGAAAACGAAAAAAAATCTGATATAATATATCTTATAAGAAGGGCAGAAGGGGTGACATTATGGATTTTGAAAGTGCTCGTCTGCGCATAGGGGAATTGCGTGAGATAATTGACTATCACAGCCGTTTATATTACGACAACGATGCGCCCGAACTGGAAGACGATGAATTTGATGCGCTCACGCGAGAACTACGTGAGTTAGAGGAAGAATACCCTCAACTAATCACAGCGGATTCCTATACCCAACGGGTACATGGCGAGATTTCCAATCAATTCACCCCTGTTGCGCACGAAGTACCGCTGGGTAGCCTGCAAGACGTGTTTTCGTTAGACGAAGTGAAAAGTTTCGATACCCGCGTGCGCTCGGAAATTGCTCACCCGCGTTACGTGGTGGAACCGAAAATTGACGGTCTTTCCATCGCTCTCGAATACCAAAACGGTGTGTTTGTACGCGGTGCTACTCGTGGTGACGGTCAAACCGGCGAAGATGTTTCGGCAAACCTGCGCACCATTTCGGCCATCCCTGCCAGATTGCGTGAACCGGTCGAGCGTTTGATTGTCCGTGGCGAGGTGTATATGCCGCGCGAGCAATTTGCACGGCTTACCGAACAACAAGAGCAAAACGGCGAAAAACCGTTCAAAAACCCCCGCAACGCCGCAGCGGGTTCCTTGCGACAAAAAGACCCCACAGTTACCAAAAACCGTGGGTTATCCTTGTTTATTTTCAATTTACAACTCATCGAAGGCGAAATGGTGTTATCGCACGCAAAGTCTCTTGAACGCATGCAACAACTCGGTTTTCCGGTGATTCCCGATTACTTGTGTACCGATTCGTTAGAAGAGGTGCTGCAAAAAATCGAAAAAATCGGTGGTAGCCGTGGCAAATTACCGTTCGATATTGACGGTGCCGTGGTTAAAGTAGACGACTTTGCCGACCGTAACCGTTTGGGCAGTACCAGTAAATATCCCCGTTGGGCGGTGGCGTACAAATACCCGCCGGAGGAAAAACAAACCGTTTTACAAGATGTGGAAATCACCGTCGGCAGAACCGGTGTGTTAACACCGACCGGCATTTTCTCGCCGGTCACCTTGGCGGGCACCACCGTCAGCCGTGCTACCTTACACAATGCCGATTTCATTGCCGAAAAAGGCCTTGCTATCGGCGATGCCGTCATATTGCGCAAAGCGGGCGACATCATTCCCGAAGTCGTGCGTGTGGTTGGGCATAACGGAGGGGAAGTATATACCTTGCCGCAAACTTGCCCTTCTTGCGGTGAAAAAGCGGTGCGTGAGGAAACGGAAGCCGCACTGCGTTGCCTAAACCCCGATTGCCCGGCACAACGACTGCAACGGTTTATCCATTTCGCCTCGCGCGATGCGATGGATATTGTGGGCGTGGGCCCCGCTATCATGGAACAATTGATAAACGAAGGTTTGCTCTCTCGTTTAGACGACTTATACACACTTAAAAAAGAAGATATTCGCGATTTAGAAGGCAAAGGCGATAAATCGGCAGAAAACATCATCACGGCAATTGCTGCGTCCAAAGATGCGGATTTGTCACGCTTGCTGTTTGCATTTGGTATTCGCCACATCGGCCAAAAAGCGGCAAAATTATTGGCGCAACGCTTTGGCACGATAGAATCAATACTCGAAGCTTCTATCGACGATGTTTTAGCTATTGACGGTTTCGGTACCGTCATGGCCGAACAAGTGGTGGCGTTCTTTGCCAGAGAATCCACCAAACAATTGGTATCGCGGTTGCAAGCACATGGTGTTAACACGCAGTGCCGCACCGTGCAAACCGACCGCCGTTTTGAGGGCATGACGTTTGTTCTCACCGGCACGTTACCGACGCTTACACGGGACGAGGCTTCAGCACTCATTGAACAATACGGCGGCAAAACTTCCGGTAGCGTTTCCAAAAAAACGTCGCTCGTGTTGGCGGGTGAAGATGCCGGTAGCAAACTAACCAAAGCCCAAGCTTTGGGTATCAAAATCATTGACCAAGCGGAATTTGAAACGTTACTTCAATAACTCTCTTAGTAGTAGAGAGGGAATTTTTGGTCGTAGAGTAAGTGGACATGACAATGGAGTGCATTTTTGCGGAGCCTGTGGTATGCTATGTGAGTAAAACAACTACGGAGGTATTATCATGAGCTATGTATTGAGCTGTTGTTCCACCGCGGATTTAAAGAAAGAACATTTTGAAAGCCGCGATATTCGCTACATCTGTTTTCACTATTCGCTGGGCGGTGTCGACTACCCCGACGATCTGGGTCAAACCATTTCATTCCATGATTTTTATAAAGCCATGCGTGACGGTGCCGACACGCAAACCTCGCAAATCAATATCACGGAATATTTAGCCTATTTCACCTCGCTGTTAGAAGCAGGCAACGACGTGTTGCACGTTACCTTGTCGTCCGGTTTGTCGGGTTCTATCAACTCGGCACGTAATGCGGTAGCTATTGCGGCAGAACGTTTCCCCGAACGCAAGATTTACATTATCGACTCGCTGGGTGCTTCGTCCGGCTACGGTTTGATTATGGAAACCCTGGCCGATATGCGTGATGCCGGTGCTTCCATCGACGAACTGCGCGATTGGTTGGAAGAAAATAAACTCAACATGCACCATTGGTTCTTCTCCACCGACTTATCGTTTTACGTCAAAGGCGGTCGTATTTCTAAAGCAGCCGGTTTCTTCGGCGGTCTTTTGAGCGTTTGCCCGTTGCTCAATATGAACCATTTGGGTCAACTCGTACCGCGTGCCAAGATTCGTGGCAAACAAAATGTTATCACGGAAATTGTTGAACGCATGGCCCAGTGTGCCGATGGCGGCGAACAATATAACGGCAAATGCTATCTCTGCCATTCCGATTGCATCGAAGATGCCGAAAAGGTGGCGGAATTGGTCGAAAAACGCTTC
>JAGBSU010000141.1 GCA_017631705.1 Clostridia bacterium
AGCAGAAACCAAACAGGTAATTATGGATAATTTACACCGTTCTCCGCTGTACGGTGGGAAAATTCACGGTGTCGGACCGCGGTACTGTCCCAGCATTGAAGATAAAATGGTGCGTTTTGCTGACAAAGAGCGGCATCAAGTGTTTATTGAACCGTGTGGACTGAATACGGATGAGATGTATTTACAGGGTCTGTCTTCTTCCTTGCCGGTGGATGTTCAGCTTAAGTTGTTACACACCATTCCCGGTTTGGAAAAAGTGGAAGTGATGCGTCCGGCGTATGCCATTGAATACGATTGTTGTGACCCCTTGCAGTTGATGGCGACGTTGGAATGTAAAGCATTTACCGGTTTATACGGTGCGGGACAGTTTAACGGCAGTTCCGGATACGAGGAAGCCGCCGCCCAAGGTTTGGTAGCGGGTGTTAATGCCGCTTTGAAAGTACAGGGCAAAGAGCCGCTGGTTTTAGACCGCGCTTCGAGTTATATCGGAACGTTGATTGACGATTTGGTGACCAAGGGATGTGCCGATCCGTATCGCATGATGACGTCGCGTTCGGAATATCGGTTGGTATTGCGGCAAGATAATGCCGATGAACGATTAACACCGTTTGGCAGAAAAGTCGGGTTAGTAGACGATGGGCGGTGGGAACGGTTTTGTGCGCGGCAAGCGCAAAAAGCCGAGGAACGTGCACGTCTGCACGACACCATTTTATCGCCGACAGCAGAACTTAACAAACTGTTGACGGTGTGCGGTACCACGCCGGTGGTTTCGGGTGTGCGATTGGAGGATTTATTGCGCCGTCCGCAAATAACTTACGAAAACTTAACCAGTGTTGACCTTGCTCGTCCTGCTTTGGACCCATTGGTGCGCGAGCAGGTGGAAGTGGAAATTAAGTACGAGGGATATATTCGCCGTCAGCAAGCCGACATTGACGAGCAACGGCGTTTGGAAAACCGATTATTACCTGAGGATACCGATTATACCGCAATTGTGGGACTGCGCAAAGAAGCACAGGAAAAATTGGGGAAAGTACAACCGCGCAGCATCGGACAAGCGTCTCGTATCAGCGGTGTCAGTCCGGCAGATGTTTCGGTGTTGATTGTTTGGCTGTCCAGTCGAGGGGGTAGCGCATGATTGACAAACAAAAACTAATAACGTATGCCGCCGATTATGGCGTAGTGGTGGATGACATTGCCGCTGACAAATTTGACAGGTATGCACAGTTGTTGGTGGAGTGGAACGAAAAAATGAATTTAACCGCCATCACCGAGCCGACGGAAATTGTGCTCAAGCATTATGTTGACAGCTTGACAGCGGTGCCGTTTTTGCCGAAAAAGGACGAGGTAACGTTGATTGATGTCGGAACAGGGGCGGGTTTCCCCGCAATACCGTTGGCGATTGCTTGTCCCCATGTGAGGGTAACCTTGCTGGATAGCCTGAACAAGCGCTTGTTATTTTTACAAGAAGTTTGTCGTGAATTGGGAATTGATGCACAGACGGTTCATGCCCGTGCGGAGGACGGCGGAAATCTTCCCGCTTTGCGCGAGCAGTTTGATGTAGCGGTTGCCAGAGCGGTGGCGGCGTTGCCTGTTTTGGCAGAGTATTGCTTGCCGTTTTGTAAAGTGGGAGGGTCCTTTTTGGCGATGAAGGGTCCCGAAAGCGATGCCGAATACAGTGCGGCAAAAACGGCGGTAACTGTGTTGGGCGGAAAAGAAAAGATGGCACATTCGTTCCTGTTGCCGGCAACCGCCGAGGCAAATATAGAACAACAAGAACGGCGAATTTTTGTGTTTGAA
>JAGBSU010000142.1 GCA_017631705.1 Clostridia bacterium
GTCTTGGTACAAGGCTATTTTGATAATATGACCGATTGATAAAAACAGCGGAGAAGTACCGGTACTTCTCCGCTGTTTTTATCAATCGGTCATATTATCAAAATAGCCTTGTACCAAGACAATCGGCGTGCCTTTGTCGCCCGAACCGCTGGTAAGGTCACAAAGTGAACCTATCAAATCCGTGATACGGCGCGGCGTTGTCCCTTGAGATGCCATGGTGCCCACAAGGTCCTTGCCCTTGTTTTTAATCTTTTCTGCCAGAGCGTTTTTAAGTTCCTCGCCCCGTAGATGGGCAAACTCATTGTCAGCAAAATATTTCAACTTGATTTCGTTAGGTGTTCCCTCCAGACCGGCGGTGTATGCAGGCGATACCACCGGGTCTGCCAACTCCCAAATTTTACCGACAGGGTCTTTGAAAGCACCGTCACCATATACCATAACCTCGATGTTTTTGCCGCATCTTTCCTTAAATTTGGCTTGAATATCATAAACTAAATCCAAGCAGTCACGAGGGAAAAGTTTAACCACCGTTTCCGATGTTTTGTTTGAACCCAAAAGACCGTAGTTTTCGTTAAAACCGCTGCCATCAACCGATTGGGAAAGTATATCATCCAAACCGTATACACAAGCGGCACCGGCATTACGCAAAATGCGTTTTGTACGGGCACGCGTATGAATATCGCAGTTTAAAACATGGTCGGTGTAGTTTAAAATAACCTTCGGGTCATTGGCAAAAATAATTTCCGCCTCTGCTCCGCAAGAACGAATTAAATCACCATAATAGGCCACATAATCCACATTCGTAAAGGTGTGGAAATTTTCGCCGAACAATTCGCGGTATTTTTTTTCGTCCAAAACATCGGAATACGGGTTAATACCAGCCTCTTCAATCTGTTCTAACGTGACAAGAGAGTTGCCAACCTCATCCGACGGATAGCTGAGCATTAAAACGATTTTTTTAGCCGCCTTTGCAATACCGCGTAGGCAAATGGCAAAACGGTTACGGCTGAAAATGGGAAAAATAACACCGATTGTATCGGAATTAAATTTGGCTCTCACATCTTTTTCTATCGCTTCAATGGAAGCATAGTTACCTTGTGCACGGGCAACGATGGATTCCGTTATCGAAACCACATCTCTGTCACGAAGTGCAAACCCTTCGGATTCTGCCGCTTCGATTACGCTGTCAACAACGATATCGACAAGATTATCTCCTTCACGAATAATGGGACACCGAACACCTCTCGAAACCGTACCGATTCTTCTTTCCATAAAAAGTTCCTCCCGCGTATTGACATTTTTGACAGTTTTATTATAATACAAACATAAGCATAAGTAAAATAGATAATACTTACAACTGTAATAAGGAGAGCTTATATGAAAACCAAGCTGGAATATTACAAAATTTTTTACGAAACGGCACGGCATTCTTCGTTTTCAGCCGCCGCACAGCATCTATATATTTCTCAATCGGCAATATCGCAATGCATTGCTCAACTTGAACAGGATTTAAACACAAAGCTCTTTGTTCGTTCTCGCCAAGGTGTCAGCCTAACCAAAGAGGGTTTGCTTTTGTTTCAAAAAGTAGAAAGTGGTTTGCTTGCCATTGAGCAGGGTGAAACACTTCTCGCACAACTCCACCATTTAGACAGCGGCTCATTAATCATTGCCGCAGGTGACACGATAACCAAGCATTATCTTTTGCCGTATCTCGAAAAATTTCATAAACTTTATCCCAAAATCAAAATAGAAATGTCAAACTCCTATTCCTCTCAATTGATTCGCTTCGTCAAAGAGGGTAAAGCAGAACTTGCTTTTGTCAATTTACCGATAGAAGATGCCGAACTTTGTATCGAGCAATGTTTTACCGTGCACGATGTTTTTGTTTGCGGACCATCCTACAAATCCAAAAAAACGTATAGTTGGGAAGCCTTATCACAAGAACCGTTAATACTGTTAGAGCAACACTCATCCTCCAGGCACTTTTTAGATGAGAATTTCAAAAAAAGACACATAACAC
>JAGBSU010000143.1 GCA_017631705.1 Clostridia bacterium
ATAGAATCGGCAGACACCACTTCGCCGTTAATCCGACGGCAAAGTTCTACCGCTAAGGCGGTTTTGCCGGAAGCGGTGGGACCGGCTATGACAATCAGCGGAATATCCGCTGTGGTGATTTGTTGTTTCATACAATTCGCCCAAACTGTTTTTCGATTTCTTTTTTGGTGAGTGCAAAACACACCGGTCTGCCGTGCGGGCAGGTGCGAATGTCATCGTTTAACAGCACCCGTTCTGCCAGCACCTTTTGTTCTTGTGGGGTGCTGTGATCGCCCGCTTTGACAGCGGCACGACACGCAACAGAATGGTAAATCCAATCCAAGCGGTCGGTGGCAATTTCACGTCTGCCGGACAGCAAGCCGCCGGCAATTTCACGCAAGGCTTCGGCAACACCGCCGTCGGCAAGCATCATGGGAACGGCACGTACGAGCAACGTACTGCCACCAAAATCCTCCGCCTCAAAACCTGCTTCTTCCAAGTCAGGCAATGCCTCGGTTAAGACACCGAATTCCTCACGGTTGAGTGACACCGTCAGCGGTGCCAGCAACAACTGAGAATCGTTATGGGTGGTCTTTTTGAGTTCGTTATACAAAATCCGCTCATGTGCGGCGTGTTTGTCGATAAAATACACCGTATCGTTCCACTGTGCAATTACGTAGGTTTGTAACACTTCGCCGATTACCGTTACGGGCGCCGTTTCGGGTAACAATTTTTCCGTTTCGAGCACCGTTTGCACGAGTTCGGGTTTTACTTCCGGTTTCTGTGTTTCTACGGGTTGCGGTTTAGGCGGTGCGGGAGTAAAAAACTCCGTCGGGCGTGTGTCACGCAGTACCGAGCCTGCCATCGGCGCTGAGCGGCGCGGCATGGCGGGGGCCGGCGGTACTACCGGTGCGGCTGCCGCCTCTTTGGCCACCGTGTGGGCTGTGGGACGAGGCGGTGCTGCTTCCGGCCGCGGTGAAAACACACGGGGAGTAGCAATTTCTGCTTGCGGTTTTGCGGTGTTATTCATTAAAGTCGATTGTACACCGTGGTATACCGCATCGAAAATTGGTTTTTCGTTAACAAACCGTACTTCAATTTTGGCGGGGTGGACGTTAACGTCCACCGTTTCGGGCGGAATATCAATACACAGCACACAAGCCGGGAATTTACCCACCATCATGGAGCCTTTGTAGGCTTGTTCAAGTGCCGCCATGGCGGTGCGTGTTTTCACGTAGCGACCATTGACAAAAAAGTGTTGCATGGTACGGTTGGCACGACCGTTTTCGGCTTTGCAGGTAAAGCCGTGTACCGCGACACCTTTTAGTTCGTATTCCACGGGAATCAGTGTTTTGCTGAATTCGCGGCCCAGTACCGCATTGATACAGGAATCCAATCGGCCGTCGCCGGGGGTGAGTAGTTCTTCACGCCCGTCACGGATAAAGCGGAACGAGATTTCGGGGTGTGATAGTGCCAAACGGTCGACCACACCGGCTACCGCGTTGGCTTCTCCAACGTCTTTTTTTAGAAATTTCATGCGGGCGGGAACATTATAGAACAAATCCCGTATACAAATGGTGGTACCGCGCGGGCAACCGGCATCGGAAAGTGATACCTCTTCCCCGCCTTCCAACACGTAACGGGAACCCGCCAACTCTTCTTCGGTACGGGTAAGCAATTCCACACGGGAAACCGCCGCAACCGAAGCCAACGCTTCGCCACGAAAACCCAGTGTGGCGATGCTGTTCAAATCGTTTTCAGTACGAATTTTACTGGTGGCGTGACGTAAAAAAGCGGTAGGAATATCCTCACGCAAAAAACCGCAACCGTTATCCGTGATACGGATATACGAAACACCACCGTTTTGGATTTCCACCGTGATGGTATCTGCGCCGGCATCAATAGCGTTTTCTGCGAGTTCTTTGACCACCGAAGCGGGGCGTTCCACCACCTCACCGGCGGCTATGAGTTCCGCTGTGTGTTTATCAAGAACTTTTATACGTGCCATACGTCACACCTTCTTTCTTATAAAGACTGGGCTTCGCGGTTTAATTCATAAAGCAATTGCATGGATTCGATGGGTGTGAGTACGTTCACATCCAATTCCTTTAAGCGGCGCACCAAATCGCTTTGTTCTTGCGGAAGGAAGGACAGTTGCCCACCCTCGGTTTCCGGCAAGCGCGCAGCGGCGGTAGTGGCGGGTGTGCCGGCATCGAGTTCTTTTAAGATTTCTTTAGCGCGAAGTACCACATTGTCGGGTACACCAGCTAATTTTGCCACTTCGATACCGTAACTATCGTCGGCAGGGCCACGCACAATACGCCGTAAAAACGTGATATCGTCACCGTGCTTTTTGACAGCGACGTTATAGTTTTTGACACCGGGCAGTTCGTTTTCCATCACGGTAAGTTCATGGTAATGCGTGGCAAACAAGGTTTTTGCACCGATACAGTGCGGATCTGCCACGTGTTCCAACACGGCTCTGGCAATACTCATACCGTCAAAGGTGGAAGTACCGCGACCGATTTCGTCAAATACAATCAAACTATCGGCGGTGGCATTTTTGAGAATTGCAGCCACCTCGCTCATTTCCACCATAAAAGTCGATTGCCCCGAAGCCAAGTCGTCGGAAGCACCAACGCGGGTGAAAATGCGGTCGACAATGCCAATCGTAGCACTATCAGCCGGCACAAAACTGCCGATTTGTGCCATTAATACAATAAGTGCCGTTTGCCGCATATACGTCGATTTACCCGCCATGTTGGGGCCGGTAATCATGGCAACACGGTTTTCGTTATTATCCAACAACACGTCATTGGGAACAAACGGTGAACGTTGCAACGCTTCCACCACCGGGTGACGACCGTTTTTGATGTGGATAACACCATTCATGTCAATGACCGGGCAGGTGTAGTTTTGTGCCACGGCTACCGCCGCAAACGAGCACAGCACGTCCAACCGTGCCACGGCATCGGCGGTTTTTTGAATACGATCCAATCGCTCGGCGGCGGCGGTACGCACTTCTTGGAACAAGTTATATTCCAACGCGGCGGCACGGTCTTTGGCGCCGAGCACGCGGGTTTCGAGTTCTTTTAAGTCTTGCGTGATATACCGTTCCGCGTTCGCCAAGGTTTGTTTGCGGATATATCCTTCGGGAATTTGACCGGTATAACTGCGCGATACTTCAATATAATACCCGAACACGCGGTTATACCCGATTTTTAAGGTCTTGATTCCGGTTTTTTCTTTTTCTTCGGCTTCGATACGCGCTAAAATGCCTTTGCTGTCTTCCATAATCAGGCGCAGTTCATCAAGTTCGGCATGGTAGCCGGTGCGAATCATCCCGCCTTCACGCACAGTCAGCGGCGGTTCGTCGTCAATGGCGCGTTCAATCCAATCCACCAAATCCGAAAGCGGGTCAATGGAGTTGCAAATTTCCGAAAGCAGGGCACTTTCGATACCCATAAGCCGTTCTTTGACAGGTGACATATTTTGCAAAGTTTGACCGAGTGCACGCACTTCTCTGGCATTGGCACTACCGTAAACCACCCGTGTCATAATACGTTCCACATCGTGAACCTTGGTAAGCAGTTCTTGCAAATCTTCTCTTAGCATCGCGTCATGTACCAAATCGCTCACCGCATTTTGACGGCGGGTGATGTGTGCGGGGTGAAGTAGCGGTTGTTCAATCCAACTGCGTAGCAAGCGTTTACCCATGGCGGTACGGGTTTTATCCAACACACCGAGCAAGGAACCACGTTTTTCTTTGTTGCGCATGGTTTCCAGCAATTCCAAATTGCGGCGGGCGGTTAAATCCAGCTGCATAAACTGCTCATCGGAATACACATCCAATTGTGTCATGCGTTCCAGACCGGTCATTTGCGTCATGTAAAGATAATGCAACGCACAACCGAGCGCACGTACCGCAAGCGGCGTGTTTTGTAAATTAATATCCTCCAGCGAGACTTTGCGAAAATGCTCCAAAATGCATTGCTCTGCCGCCGGATAATCAAAGCACACCATCTCCGCTTGTTCAGGCTTTACCCCCAAGCGGTCGGTGATAAAGCCGACGGTGGTTTTATTGGCAATCAACGTGTCGTTGAGCAAAATTTCCCGTGGGGAAAAACGGCCCAATTCATTTTGCAAGCGCGATGGCACATCCTCGCCACCGAGTTGAGTGACATGCAAGGCACCCGTCGAGGTATCAGCAAAGCAGATGCCGACCTCCGCTATATGCTCATCGGCATATACCACACACAAAAAGTTATTACGCCCTTCATCGAGCATACTGCCTTCCATGACAGTACCGGGGGTGATGATACGTACCACACCCCGTTTAACCAAACCTTTTGCCAACGCCGGGTCTTCCACCTGCTCACAAATCGCCACCTTGTAGCCGCGGTTGACCAAGCGTGCAATGTAGCCCTCACAACTGTGAAACGGCACACCGCACAT
>JAGBSU010000144.1 GCA_017631705.1 Clostridia bacterium
GTGCGACAACCGCGTATTCTGGTAGATGCCGGACACGGCGGACCGGATGGCGGAGCTTCGGCGGCAGACGGGACTTTGGAAAAGGACATTAACTTGGCGATTGCTCTGCCGTTGGGTGACATTTTGCAGGTGATGGGGTTTGAGGTGACGCAAACGCGGACCGAGGATGTGATGATTTCTACCACCGGCAACACCTTGCATGAGCGAAAAGTCAGCGATATGAAAAACCGATTGGCACTTATCGAGCAAGCGGACATGGCAGTCAGTATTCATCAGAACACCTTTTCACAGCAAAAGTACCATGGAGCACAGTTGTTTTATGCTTCCGGACACGCTGAAAGTAAGTTGTTAGCGGAAGCGGTGCAAGGGGCGGTGGTGACATTGCTGCAACCTGACAATACACGAAAGCCGAAGAAGGGTGAAGAAAGCAAATATCTGTTGCGGCAAGCGACAAAGCCATTGGCTTTGGTGGAATGCGGCTTTCTCTCTAACGAACAAGAAAGTAAGCAATTACAAAAGCGAGATTACCAACGGCAAATGGCGTTCGCTGTTGCGAAGGGTGTTTTCTCGTATTAAAGGAGAAAAACAATGGCAGGAAAACAAAAAAACATGTATGTTTGTTCGGAGTGCGGCGGACATTTCCCGAAATGGTCGGGAAAATGTCCGCAATGCGGAGAATGGAACACCATAAACGAAGAGGTGGTTACTACCACTCGTCCGCAAGCGAAGTTACACCGTTTTGAAGCGGTGAATATTGATGCGGTGGGAACACAAGCCGAAACGCGGTACCATACCGGTATTCGGGAATTAGACCGCGTTCTCGGCGGCGGTATCGTGCCGGGCGAACTCATGCTTATCGGCGGTGACCCGGGAATCGGCAAATCGACTTTGTTGTTGCAGATTTGCGGTTTTTTGGGGAAAGAGTATAAGTTGCTGTATGTTTCTGGGGAAGAATCGGCACGACAAATTAAACTACGAGCCGAACGCTTGGGTGTTGGCGGTGAAAATATCTCGTTGTTATGTGAAACGGATATGGATGCTATTTTAGATGCCATGCGTACGCAAAAACCGGATATGGTGATAGTGGATTCGATTCAAACGGTCAGTTTGGCGGAAATCGCCTCTTCGCCGGGAAGCGTTACCCAAGTACGGGAATGTGCTTCGGCATTGATGCAGGCGGCAAAAGGGGCTGACATTCCCGTTTTTATTGTCGGGCACGTTAATAAAGACGGTGCCATTGCCGGTCCGAAGGTCATGGAGCATTTGGTGGATTGTGTGTTGTACTCTGAGGGCGACCCGCACACCAATTATCGCTTGTTACGTTGTACCAAAAATCGGTATGGTGCCACCAATGAAATCGGGGTTTTTGAAATGCGCGACAAAGGGTTGTGCGAGGTGGAAAACCCCTCGTTGATGCTGTTATCGGGACGACCGAAAAACGTTAGCGGAACGTGCGTGGCATGCGTGATGGAAGGAACGCGACCGTTACTGGCAGAAGTGCAAGGGTTGGTTTCTCCCACCGGGTTTGGAAACCCGCGGCGGATGTCAACCGGATTCGATAATAATCGGTTGGCACTGTTGTTGGCGGTGTTGGAAAAACGAGCCGGATTTTTCTTTTCCAATTTGGATGCCTACCTTAATGTAGTGGGTGGGTTACGGCTGACCGAACCGGCAGCCGATTTGCCGGTAGCGTTGTCGCTGGTTTCCAGCTTGAAAGACAAACCGGTAAGTGAAGGCGTGGTTGCCTTTGGTGAAATTGGATTGGCCGGAGAACTGCGAGCTGTTTCTTGTGCCGAGCAACGAATTGCCGAAGCGGCACGGCTGGGATTCACCCGCGTGATTGTGCCGAGGCAAACGCTCAAAACTCTTACCGAAACACCGAGCATTGAAGTCCTTGGGGCTGGCACGGTACGAGAAGCTTATGAATTACTGTAAAAAGCACCGCCCTTTGCACAAAGGGCGGTGCTTTTTGGTTGGTTTATTTTTCTTCGGCTGTGCCATATAAATTCAAACGGAACAAATGCGTTTCGTCTTCCGGATCGGTACAGGTGACAGAGGCCTCTCCGATGTTACCCCAATCTACCGCACTGGAAAGTGCCAACAGTTGGGTAAGACGACTTTTGAGATTTAAAACGTCACCGTCGGGCGTGTTCAAAAACACCTCACCTTTAGCGGTGGAAGCAAATTCTATCAATTTGTTAAAATCAAAGTTGTGGATTTGTAAAGCTGCCATGTTGTAAACTCCTTTTCTCAATAATTTTGCAGAAATGACACGCTTTTATTATATATGGTTTTACAGATGCTTGTCAAGTAAAGATTATCGACAAAAAAGCAGCAAGCCCGAAAAGAATGCAACCGCATAAAACTTTCAAGCAGTAAAAGCAGATACACGTATCAACATATATGCTATACTCATGCAAAGGGGATTTTTAGAAAAATTTGGTTGGTTTACAAAACATTTACAAATAAGATATTGACAGAAAGCCCATAGAATGGTAAAGTATAGGAGTATTAGCACTCGACGAGAAAGAGTGCTAACGGCAAAAAGAAAGGATGTGTGGCAATGGATTTGGGAATGCGTAAACAACAAATTGTTTCGGCAATTGTGGCAGCGTATATCCGTACCGGCGAGCCGATTGGTTCTAAGGCGTTGGTGGAAGCGTTGGAGCAAGCCGTGTCCTCTGCCACCATTCGCAACGACATGGCGGAATTGGCGGCAGCCGGTTTTTTAGAACAGCCGCACACCTCGGCAGGGCGTATTCCCACGGCAAAGGCTTTTCGACTGTATATTGACAGGTTGATGTCTTGTTCGCCGTTGTCGGAAGAAAAGAAGCAAGAAGTCGATGAGGCGTTGGCATCAGTAGCAGGGGACCCTGACCGTTTAATGGCAGAGGCTTCTCAACTGTTAGCACAGTCCACCGGTGTTGCTGCGGTGGCGGCAACGCCGAATCAACGAGAAGCCTGTATTCGGCGCGTTGAGGTCTTGGCTACCGGTTTGCGAACGGCAGCGGTGCTTCTAATGACGGATAGCGGCGGTGTACGCAGTCGGGTTTGCCGTTTAAGCATGGAGTGTAACAGCGATGCTCTCTCCCGTATTGCCGAAACGCTCAACCGTGAATTCGGAAAATGTGCCTTGTCGGCAGTCGGCGTTGCCAAAGTGCAAGCCGTCCTTGTACGGTTAGGGAACGAGGCACTTGTTTATGCACCGATAATCACAGCCTTTATGGATTTGGTGAACGATATGGCACAGGCAGAGGTGCGATTGTCGGGTGAATGGAATTTGTTACAGCATCCGGATTATCCGTTAGACCGTGCCCGTTCGTTGTTGGGGTTCTTGTCACAACGGGAACTGCTCGGCGGTATGCTGGCGGCATATCCGGAGGGTGTGCGTGTGGTGTTGGGAAGTGAAAGTCGACGACCGGAATTAGCAGGTTCTTGTATTATCATGACGCGGTATTCCTTTGGTCAAATTCTCGGCGGTTCGCTGGGATTAATCGGACGGGTGCGTATGGCTTATGCACTAGCGATTCCTCGGTTACAGTATGTTGCACAATCCGTCAGCCGATTACTAACGCGGCTGATTGAAGAATAATTGCAAAGGGGGTTTTCCTGTGGAAGAGGAAAAAAAGGATGTTGTTTCTGAAATGACAGAAGAAACGGTGGAAACCGAGGCGAATAACGCGGAAGAAACCGTCAACAATCAAATAGCGGAATTACAGCAGGAGCTTACGCAAACACAAGACCAATATCAACGGGTTTTGGCAGAATATGCGAACTATAAACGTCGTACCGACCAAGAAAAAGAACAATTGGGCTCTTTTGTCAAAGCGGAAGTGCTCAAAGTGTTATTACCGGTGATTGATAATTTGGAACGTGCGGTAGAGGCACCGGACGGAGCCGATTATAAAAAAGGCGTGGAAATGGTGCTGCATCAAATGGAGGAAACCTTAAAAACTTTGGGGTTAGAGGTGATTCCCGCCTTAAACGAGGTGTTCAACCCCGAAAAGCATCAAGCAGTTATGCGTGAAGATGCCGAAGGTGTGGAACCGGAAACCGTTACCGAGGTGTATCAAAAAGGTTACGCACTTGGTAACCGCGTATTACGACCTTCCATGGTGAAGGTGGCAAATTAATTTTGTTTGACATTACCGCGATGGCGATAATTCGATAAATACAAACTTTTTAGGAGGAAAACTACTATGGCAAAGATTATCGGTATTGATTTGGGGACGACCAATTCCTGTGTGGCAGTTATTGAGGGTGGCGAGGCTGTTGTGGTTACCAATGCAGAAGGTGCACGCACGACTCCGTCTGTGGTCGCTTTTAAGAAAGACGGCGAACGCATTGTCGGCCGTGTGGCAAAACAACAAGCGGTTTCTAATCCGGATCGCACGATTTCTTCTATCAAAAGAGAAATGGGTACGGCAACCAAGGTATCGATTGACGGCAAGGATTATACGCCTCAAGAAATTTCTGCTATGATTTTAGCGAAATTAAAGCAAGATGCCGAAGCGTATTTGGGCGACACGGTGACCGAGGCGGTTATTACTGTTCCGGCATACTTTACCGATGCACAACGCCAAGCAACCAAAGACGCCGGTAAAATTGCCGGTTTGGAAGTGAAACGCATTATCAACGAGCCGACAGCCGCAGCGTTGGCATACGGTATCGACAAAGAAAAAGACCAAAAAATCATGGTATATGACTTGGGCGGCGGTACTTTTGATGTATCCATTATCGAAATGGGCGACGGCGTGCAAGAAGTGTTGGCAACTGCCGGTAACAACCGTTTGGGCGGTGACGACTTTGACCAAAAAATCGTGGATTGGATGGTTGATGGTTTCCGCAAGGAGAACGGTGTTGACCTTTCGACTGATAAGATGGCGGTACAACGTTTGCGTGAAGCCGCAGAAAAGACAAAGATTGAATTGTCCGGCGGTATGACCAGCAGTATCAATCTTCCGTTTATCACTGCCGATGCTACCGGCCCGAAACATTTGGATATGACACTCAGCCGTGCCGAGTTCAACCGTTTGACGGCCGATTTGGTAGATGCCACCATGCAGCCGGTGAAACAAGCGCTTTCCGATAGCGGCTTGTCTGCTTCGGAAATTGATAAAGTGTTGTTGGTGGGTGGTTCTACTCGTATTCCTGCTGTGCAAGAGGCGGTGCAAAAGTTCTTGGGTAAAGAGCCGTTTAAAGGCATCAACCCCGATGAATGTGTAGCAATGGGTGCTGCGTTGCAAGCGGGTGTTTTGGGCGGTGAAGTAAAGGGCTTGCTCTTGTTGGATGTTACACCGTTATCGCTCGGTGTAGAAACCATGGGCGGCGTGATGACTCGTGTGATTGAGCGCAACACCACGATTCCGACCAAAAAATCTCAAATTTTCTCCACAGCACAAGACAATCAACCGTCGGTAGAGGTGCATGTGCTGCAAGGCGAACGCGATTTTGCCCGTGACAATAAAACTTTAGGCATGTTCCATTTGGATGGTATTGCTCCGGCTCGTCGCGGTGTGCCGCAAATTGAGGTGACGTTTGACATCGATGCGAATGGTATCGTGAACGTGAGTGCTAAAGACTTGGGCACCGGCAAAGAACAAAACATCACCATTACCGCCAGCACCAACATGTCTAAAGAAGATGTGGAAAAAGCGGTCAAAGAAGCTGAACAATATGCCGAAGAAGATAAGAAAAAACGTGAAGCGGTAGAGTTGCGCAACGGTGCCGATCAAGCCGTGTATCAATGTGAAAAAGCAATCGAAGAGTTGGGCGACAAATTAGAAGAAGCCGATAAAACGGAATTGCAAGGCAAAATTGATGCGTTAAAGGAAACCTTGAAAGGCGAAGATGACGAAGCTATCAAGGCGGCACAAGAGGAATTGATGAAGAAATTCTACGAGGTATCGGAGAAGGTTTACAAAGCGGCGGCACCCGAACAAGGTGCAGCACCTGCCGGCGAAGACGGACCTGTTCCGCCCGATGCCGGTGAAGGATATTACAACGGCGAAGTACACTAATTCACTAAAAAGTCGGCCGGGGTTATTCCCGGCTGACTTTTCCCGTATCGCAACGGGGGAGAGGTTTTTATGGCAACGGAAAAACGTGATTATTATGAAGTGCTCGGTTTGCAAAAAGGTGCCGCCGAGAGCGAAATAAAAAAAGCCTTTCGTCAGATGGCCAAAAAGTACCATCCCGATTTACATCCGGGCGACAAAGAAGCAGAAGCCAAGTTTAAAGAAGTAAACGAGGCGTATGAAGTGTTGTCGGATGCTGACAAAAAGGCACGGTATGACCAATTCGGGCATGCCGGTACCGATCCGAACTTCGGTGGCGGTGGCGGATATGGTGGTTGGGGTGCACAGGATTTTGATTTCGGAGATATTTTTTCTTCGTTTTTCGGCGGCGGCGGTCGCCGTTCAAATCCAAACGCACCTCGCAGGGGCAGTGATGTCGCCGCAAGCGTGATTATTTCTTTTGAAGAAGCGGCAAAGGGCTGTAAAAAGCAGGTGCCGATTCATGTGGTGGAAACCTGCCGTACCTGCGGCGGATCCGGTGCAGCAAAAGGCACATCCGCATCCACTTGCCCGGTGTGTCACGGTACCGGGCAAGAGGCACGGCAACAACGGACACCGTTTGGGGTGATTCAAACACAATCGGTTTGTTCACGCTGTCGCGGAAAAGGCAAAATTATTGAAAAACCGTGTTCCGATTGCAACGGTGTAGGACAGGTACGTGTTTCTTCGACGGTTGGAGTTAATATTCCTGCCGGTATCAACGACGGACAAGTGCTTACCGTTCGCGGAAAAGGAAACAGCGGTGTAAACGGCGGACCTGCCGGCGATTTGGAATTACAAGTATCGGTGCGTCCACACCCGATTTTTGAACGCGACGGTTACGATTTGTTATGCGAATTACCGTTGACATTTTCGCAATTGGCATTGGGTGCGGAAATTCAAATTCCCACATTGGACGGAAAAGTTCCTTATACCATCAAAGAAGGAACACAGCCGAACGATATTATCCGCTTGAAGGGTAAGGGTGTGGTGTACTTAAACGGACGTGGTAACGGCGATTTGATTGCGCGTGTTACGGTGGAAGTGCCCAAAAGCCTTTCTGCAAAACAAAAAGAACTCCTACAAGCGTTTGAAGAATCCTTGGGCGAAAAGAATTATCAAAAGCGTAAGAGTTTTTTTGACAAGGTGAAAGACGCGTTCAACTGATTTATAGTTGCGTTTTTTGATTTGGTTTGTTATACTGATTTACAGCGGAGGTGATTGCGCGTGAAAACTAAGAAAAATTTTGCACAATGGATATCCCTTTTCCTAATAGGGGTCGCTTTGATTATCGTTTATAAAGTTTTTGATAATCTAGGACAAATCGGGAATCTTATCAGCAAAGTTTTTTCGATACTTACACCCTTTGTGGTGGGTTTTGCATTTGCCTTTGTGCTGTATAGTCCGGTAAATTGGATAGAACAGCGCCTACTTCGTTTTAAGAGTAAGTTTTTTATAAAAGCGGCACGGCCGTTAGCGGTGACAATTACTTATTTGCTCACTTTGGGCTTGCTGGCATTACTGTTTTATATTGCCGTGCCGGCATTGATTTCCGCCGTGGCAGAGTTTGTCAGCAATGTTCCTGCGTATTATGAAAAGGTTATAGGTTTTATTAACGACCGCACGCATCCGGGAAGCTTTTTGGAAAGCCTGGATTTACAGCAACGAGCGAAAGAGGTTTATGCTTTCTTACAAGAGCAGGTGACGGTAGACCGTATTTTATCGTATTTGAGCGGCGTGCTTAACTTTACCTCATCCGTGGTTGAAGTTGTGATGGCGTTTATTGTTTCGGTTTATATGTTGTTAGGCCGCGAATCGTTGTTTTCTGCCACCAAAGCCGTGGTTGGTTTGTTTTTTAAGCCAAAGACCATTGACTTTTTCTCCACCTATGCGCATAAAACCGCTAAAATTTTCTACAATTATTTTTACAGTCAATTGCTGGACGCTTTGGTGGTCGGTGTGTTGGCAACCATCGGTTTTCTGTTGGCAAGAATGCCAAACGCGGCGGTAATGGGAACATTTTTGGGACTTATGAATATGATACCGTATTTCGGAGCACTTATCGGTGGTGTGTTGGCGGTGCTGATTGCGTTACTATCCGGTAATTTCTACGGTGCCCTGTTTGTGGGAATTTATATCTTAGCGATGCAACAAATCGACGCCAATATCATTCAGCCACGTATTGTCGGTCAAACTGTCGGCATTAAAGCCATCTATGTGTTGCTGGGCATTACTGTAGGCGGGGGATTGTTTGGTTTTTGGGGAGTATTTCTCGGAGCACCGTTTATTGCGGTTGTTCAGATGTTCATTACCGATTACATTAACTATCGCAACCAAAAAGCAAAGGTTTTGAAAAAAGAAGTATAGACGATATAGAGGGTGCGGAGGAAAATCATTTGATTTTCCTCCGCACCTTTTATATGAACTGAAGTTTCAGTTGCTGTGTAATTTCATCGACAATATTCCAATCGGTAGCGGCGGCATAGAGAGTTTCCAATCGGTCGTGAACCTCTTTGGCTGCCGCCGAATACTGCACGGCTTCTTGTATTAGTTCCTCTGCCGCGCGGGCTTGAAACCGCAAACGGTTTTTGGTTTCGCGTAGCGTTTCGGCATCTAAAAAGCGAGAAACATGTATGCGGCGAAAAACAGGGAAATCAACCGGGTGAAAGCGATTGGATGTCAAAAAAGCAACACCGATATCCGGCAAGAGTAAATGTTCGGCTCCTTTGTTGGGAAACAAGGGGCACGGACAAACAATACAGCGCTGACCGTCTGCCAATGCGATTTTTCGAAGTTCTTCTAATAAAGCAGTTGCAGTTGCTCCGTATTCGTCGTTTATAGCATAAATGCGTGGGCAAAGTGCTCCGACGGTACCGGATAAAAACAAAACGCCTTCTGCGGTGACTGCACTGATAAAGCGTGTTTCTTCCGTTCCGGTTTCCTCTACGGCATCCCACTCGGTTTTTGCCAATTGTTTGGCGGTTTTTCGAATCTTTTCAAGGTTCATGACAGTCGTTTCCGTTCGGCGATTATCCGCAAGCAAGGATTGTGCTGACAACAAAGCCTCTCGTGAGCGTGCATGAAGAGCCGTGTTTTCTTCGGTGAGAGAGTAAATTTCCGAAGCATTTTTTCTTAATTTGTGATTGTCGGAAGATAAGAACAGCGGGATGATTTCCTCGGTGGCACCCCAACAAGTCGGTTCGATAACATGCGGTGCGGTGCCGTCGATAAACAGACATTTTTGCTTTGGCAGGCGAAGAGCATCCAAAGAAGAGGGGTCTGCCGAACAACAAAACACCTCGGCGTCTGCATCGTCAAATTGTTTATAGAGCGAGCGAAGTAGCGAGGATTTGCCTGTGCCGGGACCACCTTTCAAAACATAGGTATGCCAATTGTTTTTAGGGGCATATAATATATGTGCGGTGCTGATAAAACCGGTAGGGGAATTTACTCCTAAAAAATAGCGTATCGATGCATCGGGAAGTGCCATAAAAAACCCTCCTTTGCTTTTCAGTATATTCCAAAATCAAAAGAGGGGTGTCAACAAAAGTTTGGACTACTCGGCATGACCTTCGCGGATTCCTTCACGCCGCAACACACATTTTACCGTATGAAGAAGAATGTATATGTCCAAACAAAAACAACAGCGGTGAGCGTATAGGGCATCATAACGAGACTTGGCAATGACATCGAGTGTGTCCCTGCCGCGTATTTGTGCCAAACCGGTAATGCCCGGTCGTACACGGGAAGCACCGTTGCGACGCCGCAAAGCCAACAATATTTTTTCTGACGGAATAACCGGACGAGGACCGACAAAACTCATATCCCCTTTTAAC
>JAGBSU010000145.1 GCA_017631705.1 Clostridia bacterium
ATGCTCAAAGAATTCGACTATTTGTCGCCTGAAAAAGCGTTTGAAGTGGTAGTGGAAAACCCCAACAAGATTGCTGACAGTATTGAAAACATTCGCCCGATTCCTAAGGGGAATTATCCGCCACATATTGAAGGTTCTGACGAACAATTACGGGAAATCACCTGGGCGCGTGCCAAAGAATTGTACGGTGACCCGGTTCCGCCGTTGGTGGCGGACCGCCTGGAAAAGGACCTGACTTCCATTATCAGCAACGGATTTGCCGTGATGTATATGATTGCACAAAAGTTGGTGCAAGATTCGGTGGAGCATGGGTATTTGGTTGGCTCACGTGGTTCGGTCGGTTCGTCGTTTGTTGCCAACATGGCGGGAATTTCGGAAGTAAATCCGTTACAACCGCATTATCGTTGCCCACAATGCCGATATTCCGACTTTATTACCGACGGCTCGGTGGGTTCGGGCTTTGACCTGCCCGATAAAAACTGTCCGCATTGCGGTACGCCGCTTGACCGTGACGGTCATGAAATCCCGTTTGAAACGTTTTTGGGATTTAAAGGCGACAAGCAACCGGATATTGACTTAAACTTTGCCAGCGAATACCAATCGCAGGCACATAAATATACGGTGGAATTGTTCGGCAGCAAGCAGGTGTTTAAAGCCGGTACGATTTCCACTGTGGCGGAAAAAACCGCCTATGGATTTGTAAAGAAATATGCCGAAGAACGCAATTTGGCACTCAGCGAGGCAGAGATTGCTCGTTTAGCATCCGGCTGTACGGGTATCAAACGTACAACGGGGCAGCACCCCGGCGGTATGGTGGTTGTGCCGAGTGAATTTGAAATTGAAGATTTTTGTCCGGCACAGCATCCGGCAGACGATGCAGAATCCGATATTATTACCACACATTTTGATTTCCATTCCATTCACGATACGATTTTAAAATTGGATAATCTGGGTCACGTGATTCCCACCATTTATAAGTATTTGGAAGAATACACCGGTATTAACGTGATGGATGTTTCCATGTCCGACCCGAAGGTGTATAGTTTGTTTACTTCGCCGGAAAGTTTGGGTGTGACGCCTGAGGAAATTGAATGCGAAACAGGCACTCTCTCCATTCCGGAAATGGGTACGCCATTTGTGCGGCAAATGCTACTCGATTGCCGTCCGCAATGTTTTGCAGATTTGTTGCAGATTTCTGGTTTGTCCCACGGTACAGACGTGTGGTTGGGCAACGCACAAGAACTCATTAAGAATGGAACGTGTACCATCTCCAACGTTATCGGTACACGTGACAGTATTATGACGTATTTGATGCATCGTGGTTTAGAGCCGGATATGGCGTTTAAAATCATGGAAATTGTGCGTAAAGGTAAGGCGACAAAACTGCTTACAGAAGACCACATTGCCGCCATGAAAGAACACGACGTGCCGCAATGGTACGTGGATTCGTGTATGAAAATTAAATACATGTTCCCCAAAGCGCACGCCGCCGCTTACGTCATTGCGGCGTTGCGTGTGGCGTGGTATAAGGTATATCGCCCGACAGCCTATTATGCCGCCTACTTTACCGGTCGCGGCGAAGATTTTGATGCTGAGCCGGTACAAGCGGGCAAAGGGGCTGTCAAGCGGTTGATGGATAGTATCCGTGCCAAAGATAAAAAAGAAGTTACTGCAAAAGAACAGTCGTTGGCAGAAACGTTACACGTGATTTATGAAGCCATGCAACGAGACGTGGAATTTTTGCCGGTGGATTTGTACCGTTCTCATTCGTATAAGTTCTTGGTGGAAGACGGAAAAATCCGTTTGCCGTTCACTGCTGTAAAAGGCTTGGGCGACTCGGCGGCGGTATCGCTCATGAAAGCCCGCAATGAAGGCGAATACATTTCGTGCGAGGACTTGCAAAACCGTTCCGGTATCTCCAAATCGGTGGTGGAATCGTTGCGCCAACTCGGTGCACTCGGTTCGTTGCCGGAAACGAGTCAAATGACGTTATTCGGTTTTTAAAGAGGTGTTAACTCTGCTTACCAAAAATCAAACGATTACACTCACTATCACGGCAATGAGTGCCGAGGGGAGTGGTATCGGCCGGTACCCGGAAGAGGCAGGAGGTATGGCGGTTTTTGTGCCGTTTACCGCTGTGGGTGATACGTTGCGTTGCCGTATTGTTAAAGTGCAAAAACAGTTGGCGTATGGTATTTGCGAAGAATTGCTGGTACCATCACCGCACCGCACGGATTGTGCAACACCTTGCAGTGCATTTGGTAAATGTGGTGGCTGTGTCTATCGCCATGTGAATTACGAAGCGGAATTACAATATAAATGGCAACGCGTTGCCGATGCTTTACAGCGTATTGGCGGTCTTTTAATAGAACCTCGGCCGATTGTGGGGTGCGATACACCCGACCGTTACCGCAACAAAGCGCAATATCCGGTAGAGGCGGTGGAAAACGGTGTCAAAATCGGATTTTATGCTGCACGCAGTCATCGGTTGGTGGAACAAACCGATTGCCTGTTGCAACCCGTCGTTTTTTCGACGGTATTAGAGGTCGTAAAAGAATGGGTACAAAAAGCAAACGTACCGCTGTATGACGAAACCACGCATACCGGTTTGTTGCGGCACATCTATATTCGCCAAGGTGAAAAAACCGGCGAATTGATGGTGTGTTTGGTGGCAACGTCCGGCAAAATTCCGCAAAGCGACGATTTGGTTTCTGCTTTGCGAGATGCGGTACCGCATCTCACTTCGGTGATGGTAAACATCAACCGCAAAGACACCAATGTGGTGCTGGGTGATACGGGTTTTGCATTGTATGGCAAACCGTATATTCAAGACGTGTTGTGCGGTCTTACGTTTCGGTTATCCCCGCTATCGTTCTACCAAGTTAACCACACGCAAGCCCAACGGTTATATACCCTCGCTGCCGAAAAAGCGGCGCTTACCGGCAATGAGGTTTTGCTGGATATGTATTGTGGCACCGGCACAATTGGGCTGACTATGGCACGGTCTGCCAAGGAACTCATTGGTGTGGAAGTTGTTCCGCAAGCTGTGGAAGACGCTCGGCTGAATGCGGAGAATAACGATATTCACAATGCACGGTTTATCGCAGCAGACGCCGCCAAAGCGGCAAAACTTTTGGAAACTGAGGGGATTAAACCTGACGTGGTGGTGTTAGACCCGCCGCGCAAAGGCTGTGACGAGGAACTGATACACACCGTTTGCCGCATGGCACCGAGTCGTGTGGTATACGTGTCATGCGATCCGGCGACGTTAGCACGGGATATCCGTCGGTTTAGCGAAAACGGGTATACGGCAGAGGAAGTCACACCGGTGGATATGTTCCCCCGAACGGCACATATTGAAACAGTTGCTCTGCTTATCAAGGAGCATCATCTTACTAAGGG
>JAGBSU010000012.1 GCA_017631705.1 Clostridia bacterium
GCGAATCACTTCGGCTAACAGGGCAATGCCTTTGTCGATTTCCTCGGCAGAGGGCATCGAATAATTTAAGCGGAACGACTGCGACGGTGCTTCGGTATCGCAGTTGAACGCTGTACCCGCTACCACAAACACCTTTTGCTCGGCAGCGGCTTTCACCAGTTCCAACATCGGCACCGTCGACGGTAACGTGCACCACAAAAATAGTCCACCTTGCGGGCGCGTATACGTCACACAAGACGGCATGTATTTTTCCAATGCCGCCAGCATTTGACCGCATTTTTCACGATACAACGCTTGGATGGAAGCAATGTGCCCATCTAAATCACACGTTTGCAAATACCGGGTGCACAGCATTTGGAAAAATTGATTGGTGTGAACGTCTTCGACTTGTTTGGCAACCACCATTTTTTGAAGCAATTCTTCACTACCGCAGGCAAAACCAATACGCATACCTGCCGATAAGATCTTCGAGAACGAACCACAGTATATCACGCGACCATCCGTATCCATGCTCTTTAAAGTAGGCACTTCTTCACCGGCAAACCGCAATTCACCGTAAGGGTTGTCCTCTAAAATAATGACATTGTATTTTTGCGCCAACGCATACACCGCACGGCGTTTTTTAATCGACATAGTAATGCCGGACGGATTTTGGAATGTGGGAATTAGATACAACATCTTAACATTGTCGTTGGTACGTAACGCGGTTTCCAACGCTTCCACCGAGATACCGTCTTCTTCCATTTCCACACCGACAGGGCGAGCACCCAAAGACCGAAACGCATTAAGTGCACCGATAAAACTCGGATTTTCACACAACACCACGTCACCGGCGTTACACAACACTTTGCAAGCAAGTTCAATGGCTTGTTGACCGCCACTGGTTATAATCGTCATGTTGTTTTGCGTATCAATCGCAAACTTCTTTTGCAAACGTTCGGCAACCAACTGACGAAGCGGTGCATACCCTTCGGTCACACCATATTGCAACGCCGTGGTCGGCTCGTTTTGGAAAATTTCTGCCGCCAATGCTGCCAGCTCATCTACCGGAAACGATTCCGGTGCCGGATTACCCGCTGCAAAAGAAATAGCACCCGCCGTACCGAGACTTTTGAAAATTTCACGGATAGCCGACGGCTTTAAGTTTTGAAATGCATTTGAAAAATTATATTCCATATATATCACCGCCAAACAGTATACCACCTTTGCAAGGGAAATGCAAGTAAACCGTTGACAATAGTAGAAAACTCGTGTATACTTTTTATTAATCTTCAATGAAGGAGTGAATCGCAATGAGCAGACAGCGAATGTTTATGGATATGAACATGGGCATGATGATGTGCATGTCTGTTTCGCTTGCCTTGCGATAATCGTCCGAACAAGTTTTCGAATGGAATTAAAAGGCGGCGAGCAATCGTTTGCCTTTATTTTTTAGGGTAATACCCTCTGAAAGGATGCGTTATTTATGAGTTATCGCGTTGACACAAACTGTATTCAAGGCGGCTATCAGCCGAAAAACGGCGAACCGCGTATTCTCCCCATTTATCAAAGCACCACCTATAAATACGATTCTGCCGACCATCTGGGCGATTTGTTTGATTTGAAAGTAGACGGGCACATGTATACCCGTATTTCCAATCCCACCGTAGCAGCAGTAGAGGAAAAAATTTCCACCTTGGAGGGCGGTGTCGGTGCAATGTGCACTTCCTCCGGTCAAGCCGCCTCGTTGATGGCTATTTTCAACATCACTTCGGCCGGTCAAAACTTTGTCAGCTTATCCACCATCTATGGCGGCACCACAAACTTGTTTGCCGTCACCATGAAACGTATGGGGATTGAGGTACGCTTTGTCACCCCCGATATGACCGACGAAGAGATCGATGCGTTGTTTGATGAAAACACGCGGTTGGTATTCGGCGAAACCGTTGCCAATCCGGCTCTTACGGTATTGGATATTGAACGGTATGCCGCCATCGCCCATCGTCATGGCGTACCACTGATTGTGGATAACACTTTTGCCACACCGATACTGTGCCGTCCGTTTGAATTCGGTGCCGACATCGTCATGCACTCCACCACCAAATATATGGACGGTCACGCCTCGGTTGTCGGCGGCGTTATCGTAGACAGCGGCAACTTTGATTGGGCGGCTTCCGGAAAATATCCGGAACTTACCGAACCCGATGAGTCCTATCACGGCGTGGTATACACCGAGCAATTCGGCAAAGCGGCATACATCACCAAAGCACGCGTACAACTCATGCGTGATTTCGGCTCCACACCGCAACCGCTTGCCATGTTCCTATTAAATTTAGGTTTGGAAACCTTGGCCGTGCGCATGGAACGCCATTGCAGCAACGCCGTAAAAGTAGCCAAATTTTTGGAAAGCCATCCACAAGTCGCTTGGGTGAACTACCCGATGTTGGAAAATTCCGACCAACATGCCTTGGCACAAAAATATTTACCGAACGGCTGTTGCGGTGTCATTTCCTTCGGCATTCGCGGCGGTCGCGAAGCCGCTGTACGCTTCATGGATTCTCTCAAATTAGCCGCTGTTGTGGTTCACGTGGCAGATGCACGTACTTCCGTATTGCACCCTGCCAGCACCACGCACCGCCAATTAACCGACGAACAGTTGATTGCCACCGGTATCACCCCCGATATGATTCGGTTGTCCGTCGGCATTGAAAACAGTGAAGATATTATCGAAGATTTACAACAAGCATTTGAACAAGCAAAAGCTTAATCCGCTTTGCTAATCCAAGGCTTGGATTAAAGGAGGCTTCCTGCCATGCCGATTAAAATTCCCAATCAGTTACCGGCAACCAAAACCCTAACAGATGAAAATATTTTTGTTATCACCGAAACGCGTGCTCTAACACAGGATATTCGTCCGCTTAAAATTTTATTGCTCAATTTGATGCCGAAAAAAATTGTCACCGAAACACAGTTGGCACGACTGCTCGGCAACACACCGTTGCAAGTGGAATTGGAACTAATTCACACCCGCACCCACCACTCCCGCAACACACCGGAAGACCACATGCTGACTTTCTACAAAACCTTTGACGATGTCAAACATCTCAAATACGACGGCATGATTATCACCGGTGCACCGATTGAGCATCTCCCTTTTAACGAAGTAGAATATTGGGACGAACTGTGCGAAATTATGGAATGGAGTAAAACGCATGTCAC
>JAGBSU010000146.1 GCA_017631705.1 Clostridia bacterium
AAGGTAACTGTGGCAGTGTCGGGAACAGTCAATGGGGCGCTTACGAGCTCCACGTTCCGCAACAACTTATAGGTTGCGCCGTCGGTGGATAGGGCGTTGAATGTTTGTAAGCCCTCACGACCTATGGACTTTGTACTGCCATCGGCTTCTGTTACGAGAACATAGACCATATCAATTTTATGGGGGAAATCAGCCGCAGGATACATTGCATCACTGCCGTCGTTAGTGATAAAACCAAAACTTTCAGGTATCCAGGATGCGTCTATGCTGTCTTTGGCCTCTGTACCGAAATAGCCACCGCTAATGGTGATGGTGCCTTTGTCGATTGAGGTTATCTCGCCTTTAATTCCGCCGCCTTCCATGGTGAATGCGCCATAGAAGATAATGTCGTCACCATTGTTGGAAACGCTGTTATTATTCACAATGTTGTCCGCAATGATACCACCGGTCATGTTGAAGGAGGGGCTGGTGTCTACTCCATCGACTATGATATTAGCCACGCCACCACCACCGGAACCGGCTGTGTTGTTTTCAATGCGGCCACCTGTCAATATGAATTCCGAGACATTTAGCACACCGCCACCGTTCTGGGGGGCTGTGTTATTTGAGATAGTTCCACCCGCCATGGTGAATGTACTGTCTATATAATTCAGCACGCCACCGCCGTACATAAATGATACAGTATTGTTGTCAATGGTTCCATCGGTCATTACGAAGGTGTTGCAGTTGCACACACCACCACCGAGTTCTGCCGTGTTGCCTACTATTTTACCACCTTCATCCATGCCATCTAGTTTTGCCATCTCGAAGGTGCCAAAGTTGCCTACACCACCACCGATTTCTGCCGTGTTGCCCACAATATTAACATTCCCTAAATAAAGTGTAGCACCACTGTTATTTAACACACCGCCACCGGCAAGGTTCGTGGCATAATCCGGATTCGTGGGATTGGTAGCAAAGCTGCCGCTTCCGCCGGTAATGGCACCGCCGGCCAGTACTATGATTCCGTTTGCATCATCCCAAGTATAAAGACCGTCGCTGCCTTTGGTGTATTTATGCTCCGCAGAAGGCTTGCTGTCAATAATACCAAGCATACCGTTATTGGTTATAACACTGCCCGTTCCGGTGCCTTTAAGGACAAATCCGTTTAGGTCTAAGGTAACTGTTTTATCGGCAGGCACGGCAAGACCGCTTGTAAGTTCAATATTTCGCAGCAACTTGTATGTGGCGCCGTCAGTGTTTAGTTCGGTAAATTGTGCCACATCATGTATGTACTCGGTGTTACCGTCCTTAGTTACAGAAACATAGGGCTCTGTCAATTTATGGGGAAAATCAGCCGCAGGATACATTGCATCACTGCCGTCGTTAGTGATAAAACCAAAACCTTCAGGTATCCAGGATGCGCCTATGCTGTCTTTGGCTTCTGTACCGAAATAGCCGCCGTTAATCGAGATGGTGCCGTCACTTCGGTAAATATCGTCCTTTAAACCGCCACCTTCCATGGTGAAGGTGCCAGAGTTGTACACACCGCCACCATCGGACGATGCCGTGTTGCCTGCAATGCTGCCACCGTTCATGGTGAAGGTGCTATCGTAGTAGTTGCACACACCGCCACCTTTGGACAACGCCGTGTTGCCCTCAATGCTACCACCTTCCATGGTGAAGGTGCCATTGTTGTA
>JAGBSU010000147.1 GCA_017631705.1 Clostridia bacterium
CTTCAATGCTTTCCACCTCAAAGCCGCTGAGTATCATTTTTTCACACAGTTCCTCGACAGAAACCGGAATATCCACATAGCGTTTAAGCCAATTTAACGAAATTTTCATAGCTAATTTCCTCCCTTAAGCAGAGAAGCTATATCCAAACCCGATTTTCACAGGCGGATTTCTGCCTCTGCTGTGTTAAAATACTCGTAAATCCTTAAAACTGTTCCAAAAACCGCTGGTCGTTTTCGAACAGCAGACGGATATCGCTGATTTTGTAACGTGTGGTGGTCAAACGGTCCAACCCGATACCAAACGCAAAGCCGGAATATTCCTCGGGGTCAATACCGCAACCTGCCAGCACGCGCGGATGCACCATGCCGGCACCCAAAATCTCAATCCAACCGGTCCCCTTACATACACGGCAACCTTTGCCGCCGCATTCGGAACAGGTAACGTCTACCTCAACGCTCGGCTCGGTAAACGGGAAGAACGAGGGGCGGAATTTCACTTTGGTTTCCGGCCCGTAAATTTCATGAGCGAATTGCTCCAACACGCCTTTCAAATCGCACAGGGTAATGCCTTTGTCCACAACTAAACCTTCCACTTGATGGAAAACGGGGGAGTGGGTGGCATCCACTTCGTCTGCACGGAACACGCGGCCGGGGCAGATGATGCGAATCGGCGGTTTGCGTTGTTCCATCGTACGCGCTTGTGCCGCGGAGGTTTGCGTACGGAGCAATAAGTTTTCCGCCAAATAAAAGGTATCCTGCATATCGCGAGCAGGGTGGTCCTTGGGAACGTTCAATGCCTCAAAGCAATAATGCTCGGTTTCCACCTCCGGACCGTCTACTACATCAAATCCCATGGATTGGAAAATATCAATCAAATCCTTGAGTACGATGTTCAGCGGATGTAAACCACCGCTTTTGGTTTTAGCACCGGGTAAGGTGATGTCAATGGTTTCCTCTTTGAGTTGCTTTTCTTTGAGTGCCGAAAGAATCCCTTGCTCGCGTTCGGACAAAGCGCTTTCTAACTCACTGCGTAACTGATTGATAAGTTGTCCCATTTGCGGGCGTTCTTCTGCCGGAACAGCGCCCATACCGCGAAGTAACTCGGTTACTTCGCCTTTTTTACCCAACAATCTCACGCGAAACTCTTCCAATTCCTTTGGCGTTTCCAAAGAAGCCAACTCATCGAGTGCTCGATTGCGTAAGCTTTGTAATTTCTCTTTCATGCGATTATCTCCCTTGCTCTAAAAAATAAAAAACTCCGTCCCCGAAAAAGGGACGAAGATAAACTCCGCGGTACCACCCACATTTTCGCTATGTAGCGAACACTTAACCGACCGTTAACGGGGTCAACCGTCAACACCTACCTCCCCAAAAAGGGACTCAATGAAGCCGCTCGAGAGTGAACTTCTGCAAGGGTCGGTACAAGTCGCTTTCAGCCGGTGACGACTCTCTCTGCTGTACAAACACACCGCATACTTTCTCTGTCCATGCGTTATCAAAATACATTATACCATGCTTTTTAAAAAAATCAAGAAAAAAACGCAAAACTTTGTGTAAAAGGAAAGAAGAAATTAAGAAATTCAGTTTACATCGTGGTTTTTTTGTGGTATACTGACTCTATCTGTAGAACAGCGTTAGGAAGGAGACAAACTATGATATCGGTGGTAACCTCCGGCAAAGGCGGTGCCGGTAAGTCAACCGTTTCGGCAGGTCTTGGCTGTGCGTTGGCACACCGCGGCCGCCGTGTATTGTTGATAGATGGCGATGCAGGTTTGCGTAGTTTGGATGTTATGCTCGGTATTGCCGGCACAGCCGTTTACGATATGGCGGATGTTTTATCGTCTAACTGTCAGTTAACCCATGCGATTTACCCGTCGCCGATTTGTCCCAATGTTTTTATTTTGCCGGCACCGGTGAGTTTGGACCAACTTGCACAGCCGGAGGCGATGGCAGAACTTTGTAAAGAACTGTCCGCTTATTATGACGAGGTGATTGTCGATTGTCCGGCAGGTATCGGTCGCGGCTTTCGGGCGGCGATAGCGGGTGTCGATAGGGCGTTTGTGGTTACCACACCGGATATGGTTTGTGCCCGTGATGCACAAATCGTTTCTCGCCTGTTACGCAAGCAAGAAATTCCGGCACGGTTGATTATCAATCGTCTTCGTCCGGAACCGATATTGCGTGGCAAAATGCCGGATATTGATGAACTGATTGATACGGCAGGTATTCAACTTTTCGGTGTTTTGCCGGAGGATGAAGAGGTTGCTATTGCCAACGCTTACGGAAAACCGTTACCGGTGGAAAGTAATGCGGCGGTTTGCTTTACCAATATTGCCGGGCGTTATTTGGGAGAAGATATTCCGCTTGCAAACTTTAAACGATAAGCAGAGAAGTTATATCCGAACACGCTGAAAACGGCAGAATTTCGGTGCTTTTCGGATTATCGGCGTCGTCAGTCATAAAGAAAAGGAGAGATTTTGGTGAATATTGCTTTGATTGCTCACGACTCGAAAAAGGAATTGATGGTACAATTCTGTATTGCCTATTGCGGCATTCTCAGTCGTCATAACCTGTGTGCAACCGCTACCACGGGTAAATTGATATCCGAAACAACCGGTCTGCAAATCACGCGGTATTTAAGCGGCGGCCAAGGCGGTGCTCAACAAATTTCTGCTCGCATTTCGTGCGATGAAATTGACTTGTTGCTGTTCTTCCGTGACCCTATGACGGCAACGGAACAAGAACCGACCGAAAACGATATGTTGCGTTTGTGCGACATACGTAATATTCCCCTTGCCACCAACATTGCCAGCGCCGAGGTGTTAATCCACGGCTTAGAGCGTGGGGATTTGGATTGGCGTAACATTGTCAATCCAAACCACTAACCAATATTTTAAGTGAAAAGAGCGAAAAACCATGGGTCTGATTACCAAAGCCATCCGCGGCACACAAGATGTTTTGCCGTCGGAAAGCCACGAATGGCAGTATATTGAACGCACCTTGTTGCAAATTGCCCGTGATTACGGGTATCGTGAAATACGAACACCGGTTTTTGAACACACCGAACTGTTTCAGCGTTCGGTGGGGGAAACGACCGATGTGGTACAAAAGGAAATGTACACCTTTGACGACAAAGGCGGTCGTTCCATCACCCTGCGTCCCGAGGGTACAGCGGGTGCCATGCGCATGCTGTTGGAGCATGGGCTGAATAACGATGCCCTGCCGGTCAAAACCGCCTACATCACCTCCTGCTACCGTTATGAAAAACCGCAAGCCGGTCGGTTGCGTGAGTTTCATCAATTCGGTGTGGAATGTTTTGGCACAGCGGCACCTGCCGCCGATGCCGAGGTGATTGCCTTGGCGGCAACCACACTCAAAGAACTGTCGGTAACGGGTGTGTCGTTGCACATCAATTCCATCGGCTGTCCTACTTGCCGCAAAGCGTACCACGAAGCACTCAAAGCCTATTTCTCCGCGCATAGCGGTGATTTGTGTGAAACGTGTCTCGGTCGTTTGGAACGCAATCCCATGCGGATTTTGGATTGTAAATCACCGATTTGTTCGGCTATTGCCGCTAAAGCACCGGTGATTCCCGATTACTTATGCGACGATTGCGCGGCTCACTTTAAATCCGTGCAAGAATACTTAACCGCAGCAGGCATTGAATTTTCACTCGACCCGCACATTGTTCGCGGCTTGGATTATTATACTCGCACCGTATTTGAATTTGTGTCGGATGCCTTGGGCGCACAAGCCGTGGTATGCGGCGGCGGTCGGTACGACGGATTGTGTGAGGAACTCGGCGGTCCGCACTTGCCTTCA
>JAGBSU010000148.1 GCA_017631705.1 Clostridia bacterium
ACTCCTGTCCGAAAATCATTCACCAAGGTTTTCTCCGAGTGCAGTCAGTCTTTTAAGATTCCCCTCGCTCATCGCCGACAGACAGGCTATGAGTTACGGTAGTCGCCGATTCATGACGGATGAAGCGACAGCCATCCGTTCACGTTCACCGCTGCATGACGCTCCTATCCCGACCGCGGTACTTCGGGTAGGAACGGCGGCTTAATTAAGCCGCGAGAGCAACTGTAGAGTTGTCGTTTATTTTTAAAAATTGCAGATTTTATAGCGGTTCTGCACCGCTACTCGCTTACCAGGGCTTACAATCCCCGTCGAAACCTTTACGCCCCCCTATATTTATAGCATACATCAGTATAGGGGAGTTTAGAAAGTTTGTCAATTAAAAATTTCGTAGTAGCGACACAACTTTTCCTAAAACAAGAGCCTCTTTAACATAAATTGGCTCAAAATCCTCGTTTTCCGGTTGCAAGCGAATACGGTCCTTTTCAAAATAAATGCGTTTTACGGTTGCTTCGTCACCGACGAGGGCTACTACAATATCTCCATTCTCGGCGGCAGGTGTTTTGTGAACAATCACAATATCGTGATTTAAAATACCGGCATTAATCATGCTGGTACCGGAAACACGCAACGCAAACAATTCACTCGAAGGATATCCGCCACCGGAATAAGGGACATATTCTTCAATTTCCTCTACCGCTAAAATCGGTTGGCCGGCAGTAACCTTGCCAAGCAACGGTACGCGTGCAACCGATTCTCCCGGCATACGGATACTGCGATTTAATCCGCTTTCTCGCTGAATATAGCCTTGCTCAGTCAGTAATTTGAGATATGTGTGTACGGTAGATGTTGACTTGATACCGGCGGCATTGCAAATTTCACGCACTGTCGGCGGAACGCCGTCGCCGGCTCGTTCTTGCAAAAAGGAAAGAACTTTGCGTTGTTTTTCGTTTAGTGGTTTCATACAATCCCTCCTTATAAATTGATTATAACACAGACTTTTAAAAAAAGCAAACATTTGTTTGTTTTTTAAAAAGAAAAGATTACATGCTTTGTCAAAAAGAAGTGCTTGCAATTATAGTCAAATTATGGTATGTTAAATGTGTATAAAAAGTTCGAAAGGAAGAAACAAATGGAAAAGAATGCCATTGTCGGTCAATCGGGCGGTCCTACTGCGGTTATCAATGCCAGCCTGGCAGGCGTGTATGAAAGTTGTAAAAATCGCGATGTAAAAGTATATGGGATGGTAAATGGTATTGCTGGTTTGTTAAAAGAGCATGTGGTCAATTTAGATGAATTGCTTCCCGGTGATTTGGAAATTGAATTGCTTAAACGTACTCCATCGAGTTATTTAGGCAGTTGCCGTTATAAACTTAAAAGTGCCGAGGAAAGTGATGCTGAATATATTACCATATTCCGTATCCTGGAAAAACTTAACATCGGTTATTTTTTCTATATCGGCGGTAACGACAGTATGGATACCATTACCAAGCTGTCAGCTTATGCCGAAAAAATCGGTAGCGATATCCGTTTTATCGGTGTCCCAAAGACTATTGATAATGATTTGGCAGTTACCGACCACACACCGGGCTATGGTTCGGCGGCAAAGTACATTGCTACTGTGATGAAAGAAATTATTCACGACATTTCCGTATACAATACCAAATCGGTAACCATTGTGGAAATTATGGGTCGTAATGCCGGTTGGTTGACTGCTGCGGCGGCACTTTCCAAAGGGGAAGACA
>JAGBSU010000149.1 GCA_017631705.1 Clostridia bacterium
AAATCAATAAACGCAATTCTTGCCGCTTTATCTTCAAAAAACATTTCATCATCATAATCAAGGCAAATGTATTCGGCACCGATATGGGCGGCAGCGCGACGAGCTTCTTCCTTACGGATAGCCGCAATCTCATCCATGGGCAGAGTAGCGGAACCGATATTGCCGTTGGTAGCAGTAGCGGTAAAAACTTTGTGCCCTAATTTCGCGTATTTAGCAAGCGTGCCGCCAAAAGAATTTTCAATATCATCCGGATGGGCACCGACAGCTAAAATGTTCATATAAACACCTCCACTTTGTAATTTGTCATTCAACTTTTAAAAAACCTCAAAAGCACACAAATACACAGCCCTATCATACTAAAATCGTTTTAGCCTTGTCAAGTGATTTTCATGATAATCCTCGACTTTTTTGTTGTTAAAAAAAACGCGTCCATTTCTTGTAAATACAACGTTTGGTCAGCGGCAAAACATAACCCATGACCGGCTTTTTTGATAATCACCAACCGTTTTGTCCTGCTGGTACATTGATGGTAATTATCCACACTCATTTGCATCGGCACAAAATCATCGGCATCACCGTGGAAAAAGAGAATAGGCAAGGTGGCATGCCGCATAGCCTTTTCAGAAGTACGGCTGTGTAAATCCAACTTGCCGAACACCCTTGCACCAAACGCAATCAAGGGATATACCAAAGTGACCGGTACGTGGATTTTTCGCATCACGTCTTTAATGATTTTTTCGGGTGACGTAAATCCGCAATCCGCCAACACGCCGATAACGTTTTTCGGTAGGGGAGAACCGGCAGCCAATAAAACGGTAGAAGCACCCATCGAAACACCGGCAAGAATGATTTGAGCTTCGCTGTCGATTTCTTTTAGGATAAAGTCAATCCATTGCAAACAATCGTCACACTCTTTAATACCAAAAGTGATAATATGTCCATCACTTCTTCCGGATGCACGGTTATCCACCACCAAAACGTTGTGTTTGGCTCTGCGTGCCCGTATCACCCCACCGGATAAATCCCGCACCGAATCCCCACGGTATCCGTGAAGCATTAACTCAATCGGTGCCGATTCATAAAACCGATAATATCTCCCCCGAAGCTGTAACCCATCGTGCGAGCGAATTGATACATCGGTATGCTCCAAACAGCGCACCTCTTGCACCCATTGCCGCAGTTGTTCATAATACGGCTCGTACGCTTTCCCGGTCGGTAGGGGGTAATCGTCGTCGGATAACGGTTTTCGCTTCGGTGAATAAAATACCAACAAAAACGCGATAAACGATGCCAAAAACCAAACAATCACACACCCGAAAACGATACAAACGGCAAGCACTAAATTATCCGTAAAAACCACGCCTTTCCGCTATAAAGCTCTTTGACTTTACACCGATTATATCACCGTAAAACGCAATACGCAAGAATATAAATAGAAAAAACGAGTAACTTTCGTTACTCGTTTTTTGGTGCCGCTGACCGGACTTGAACCGGTACGATATTGCTACCGAGGGATTTTAAGTCCCTTGTGTCTGCCTATTCCACCACAGCGGCGTATCGAGTTGACAATTTTGTCAACTCAAATATCATAGTAGATTTTTTTAGAAAAGTCAAGAGGAAAATGTGGTTTTATTTACAAGAAATGCAAAATCAACCAAAATACAAACTTTTATCGGGAAATTGCGGTTCACAGGTGATATTTAATCCCATTTTTCGCAAGGTAGACTCGTCACCCGAATGAATCAATTGCGTGGAATGTAAATCGCAACCGCGTAGTAACGGTAATTTAGCAACCGCGCAAGCGGCTGTTTCGTCCGAAGCAGCGCAGATGTAAAGAGCTGTCAGTACGTCGTCGGTTTTCAGCACGCTGCTGTGGCTATGTAACAAATCTAATTTTAGTTTCAACACCGGTTCCAAAATTTGCGGACTCATCAGTAACACTTCTTTTGGGATGTCTGCTAACACCTTAATGGCATTGAGTACTGCACCGCTGCAAGCACTCATCAAGCGCGTGGCTTTACCGGTGATAATACGACCGTCCGGCAAACGAATAGCGGCAGCAGGAGCACCACCGCAAGCGGCCTGTTTTGCTAATGCAGGGAGTACCACCGGGCGGTCTTCCGGTTTTAACTGCAACTGTTGCATAATCATTTTCAGTTTATCAATGGTATCGGTGGTTTCGCGACCTTGTTTTAAATCGCACAAACCTTTGTAATACCGGCGGATAATTTCTTGCTTGCTGGCCTCTTGACAAACCTCGTCGTTGACAATGGCGTATCCCGCCATATTAACACCCATATCGGTAGGACTGCAATAAAACTTATCATCGCCGGTAATACGCGATAAAATGGTGCGAACAATAGGGAAGGCCTCCACATCGCGGTTGTAGTTCACCGTCGTGACCCCATACGCTTCCAAATGGAACGGGTCAATCATATTCACGTCTTGTAAATCGGCAGTAGCCGCTTCATACGCTAAATTAACAGGGTGTTTTAACGGCAAATTCCAAACGGGGAAAGTTTCGTACTTACCGTAACCGGCGATAATACCGCGTTGGTGTTCGTGGTATACCTGAGAAAGGCAGGTTGCCAACTTACCGCTACCGGGACCGGGAGCGGTCACAACCACCAATGGTTTGGTGGTAACGATGTAAGGATTAGAACCATATCCCGCATCGCTGACAATGTGGTCAACGTCGGAGGGGTAACCGGCGATAGGACGATGAATGTAATTCGTCACACCGCGAGCGTTTAATTTTTGCACAAACGCATCGGCGGCGGTCTGACCGGAGTATTGCGTAATGACAACGCTGTTAACAGCAATGCCTAAACCGGTCAAGATATCAATTTGACGGAGCAAATCCATCTCATAACTGATACCCAAATCGGCACGCACTTTTGTCTTTTCAATATTCGCTGCACTAATGCAGAAAATAACCTCTACTTCGTCACGCATTTCGCACAGTAACCGCATTTTGGCATCCGGTTCAAACCCCGGAAGAACACGAGCCGCATGATAATCGTCAAACAACTTGCCGCCGAATTCCAAATACAACTTGCCGTTAAATTTAGAAATACGTTCCGCTATGTGTTCTTTTTGCTTTTTCATGTAAAGCGTATTGTCAAACCCCAAAGGCACGATATCGCCCCTTTCCCCAAAACGATAAATTACCTTAAAATCATACCAAAAAAAATGTCGGTTTTCAAGAGGGTTTTCCGAATTTGCAAAAATATAACCTTTTGACATTAAAAAAGCTAAGAAATAGGACATACTACAAAGAAGAGGTGAACATGCGTGAAAGACTTAATTGTTGT
>JAGBSU010000150.1 GCA_017631705.1 Clostridia bacterium
ACAGCCTTTGCCGTAACGCCGCGCCGCTCGGTAATTCCCAAACAAACAGCAACCAACAACGCACCGCTGACTAAAACCAGCGCTATATCCAAAACCACGGACGAGTGTTCCGTTTTCATGGCATCGCCTCCGCATATACTTTCTCGAAAGAAATATATGCGGTGATGTATTTATTATTTCTTTTTGTTTACAAACATCATTCGGTCAGCCACCACGATTTGTTTGAAACCGAGATAATACGAAATACCGGCGGCAATCGGTAAAAACAAAACCGGAATGCCGGCACACAAAACTTGTCCCCACGAAAGTTGTGCCGTCGTGGTAGCCGCCGTAGGCCCCATCGCCCACACAACAATCGGGTACAATCCTACTTGGCAAACACGATATGCCGCGGCGCTCTTTCCCCAAAACAAAAAGAGTTTATCTGCCACCAAAACCAAAAACGAAATCATCGAGGGAATCGATGCCAAACAACCGATTTTAAACCCTCTGCTCGCCGTTACCTGCAGGTGACCGAAATGCACCGCGTTAGCATCTTTATCCCCCAATGACCATAAAGCGCCGTAAATGAAGAGGAAAAAGATGGTGCCTTGTAATAACAAGGATATCAAATTCATCAAAAATGAGGCGGTGCCGGAAAGCGCATCACCGCGCGGCACTGCCACCGAAACCATCACTCCGATGGATAGGTAGATAAACGTGCCCAGCACACCCGCTAAAACGGATCTTCCATACAATCGAACTGCTTGTTTTATCATTCTTGTCACTCCATTTTTCTATTGCTGTTATTGTACCACAAAACCCCCTCTAACGCAAGAAACAAAAAAACGGTGCGGAAAACAAAACGTTTTCCGCACCGTTTATTCTTTTTTAGCCTAATTCAGCAAAGTATTTGATGGTACGCACCATTTGGCTGGTGTAGGAGTTTTCATTGTCATACCACGAAACCACTTGAACTTGATACAAGCCATCACCCATCGGGGCAACCATGGTTTGAGTAGCATCGAACAAGCTACCGTAACGAATGCCGATAACGTCGGAAGACACGATTTGGTCTTCGTTGTAACCGAAGGATTCGGAAGCGGCTGCCTTCATAGCGGCATTAATGCCTTCTTTGGTGATGTTTTCACCTTTGACAACAGCAACCAACAAGGTGGTGGAACCGGTCGGAACCGGCACACGTTGAGCAGCACCAATGAGTTTGCCGTTGAGTTCCGGAATAACCAAGCCGATAGCTTTAGCGGCACCGGTGGAGTTCGGAACGATGTTAGCGGCACCTGCACGAGCACGGCGCAAATCGCCTTTGCGGTGAGGACCGTCCAAAATCATTTGGTCGCCGGTGTAAGCATGCACTGTGGTCATGATACCGCTTTGGATAGGCGCATAGTCGTTAAGAGCTTTCGCCATCGGTGCCAAGCAGTTGGTAGTGCAAGAAGCGGCGGAAATGATGGTGTCTTCTTTGGTTAACGTGTTTTCGTTTACGCTGTAAACGATGGTGGGCAGGTCATTGCCGGCAGGAGCCGAAATAACAACCTTCTTAGCACCTGCGTCAATGTGGGCTTGCGATTTTGCTTTGGAAGCAAAGAAACCGGTGCATTCGAGCACAACATCCACACCGATTTTTGCCCAAGGCAAGTTAGCGGGATCTTTTTCAGCAAGGATTTCGATTTTTTGACCGTCTACCGTGATAGAAGTTTCGTCCGCTTCCACGGTGTGGCCGTCGTAACGACCTTGTGCGGTGTCATACTTTAACAAATGAGCCAGCATCTCCGGGCTGGTCAAGTCATTGATGGCTACGATTTCATAGCCTTCTGCACCAAACATTTGACGGAAAGCCAAACGTCCGATACGGCCAAAGCCGTTAATTGCTACTTTAACTGCCATGTTAAATTCCTCCAATTTATAAATAGTCTGTTATACATATTACACTTATTTTAAAAATTTTTCAAGGACTTTGACAAAATTTTAACCCACATTCAAAATTTTATACCTCTCGCCATGCTTTTTTGTAATAATTTTGCGATTTTCAGTGATTTTGCCGAAGAATATCGTCTAAAATCTCATCTAACTCGAGCGGTTTTTCCGATTCGCGGTTAGGCTCGGCTGCTTCGGGTTGTTCTTCTGCGGTCGGCAGACTGTTCTCTTCTTTAGAAAAAGCTTGCCCGAACGCCATAGAAAACGCTAATAGTGCAAACCCTATATCCGGCACAATAATCAATGCACCTTCCGAAACGGCAATGGTTTTTTGCAAGAAAAGCCTGGCAATACCAGTTAAAACCCCCATCGTACACAACATTCCCGTGCTTAACGATGTACCGACAAAAAAACGCGGTGGTTTTTCTTCCACACCGGAAACAAACCGCGCAAAAGCCAACAAAAAAAGCATTTCTACCACCAAAACAGCCACATCGGGAAGCGAACAGAAAGTGGCAATGGCACTGACATGCGAAGTTTCATAACGAAGCAAACGAAACCATGACCAAAGAACAGGGGTCAAAACTAACAACGGAAATCCACCGCGCTCAACCCGACGCTTTTTCCACCATTGTACGGAAAGATAAATCAAAAAAACGCCGCCGACCAATCCGCAAACAATCAACCCAACAATAAAAAGTTTGTCGGTTCCGGTCGCTATCGCTTTTTGCGGATACGGCATCTCTCGTTTTACAAACCACCGTTCGGCAACAAAAACCGAAAAACCCGTCAGCAAAACACCGCTGATAAAGGTTGTCGCCGTAACACCGGTTGCAGCCAACCCCTTCATTGCATGTAGCGGTTCTTTTTTCAAACCGCACCATAACAACAACGCCAACACCGCACCCACCGTAAACACCGGCAAAAGGCAATGCAACACCGACCCTTGCGCCGCTTGCGGAGTAACCGCTATGCGCCACACCGTTAATATTGCCGTGGCACCCAAGGTCGCCCAACAGGCTTTTTGATATTTTTTTTGCACGGCCATCCCGTCCTTTTTCTTTAACTCATTTATATTGTACCACAGTTTGTGCGAAAATCAATCGTTCTTTCTTACCTCGCCACGGTTTTTATATCCGCTCCGACCTGTTGTAACTCCTCGGCAAATGCCTCGTATCCTCTTTCTATATGTTGTAACTGTGATATTTCGGTGGTGCCTTGTGCCGCTAACGCTGCCAACACCAACGCCGCACCGCCGCGCAAATCGGTACACTCTACCGGTGCACCGGACAGTTGCGGCACACCTTCCACCACGGCAACGCGACCTTCGGCTTTAATATTTGCCCCCATACGCATTAATTCTCCGACATGCTTGTAACGGCTTTCAAAAATCGTCTCAATAAACACGCTGGTTCCTTTTGCCACGCAAGCTGTCGCCATAATCAAAGCCTGTGCATCGGTGGGGAAACCGGGAAACGGTAAGGTTCGTACGCTCCGCACGCGTCGCAACCGCGGCGGTGCCGTCACCAACCATTCTTTTTTCCAAGCCGTTGTCTGACAACCCATTTCTTCCAATATCGGGACGCACGCTTGCAATGGCTCTACTTGTATGTTCTTCAGCAATAGAGACCCTCCGGTAATGGCTGCCGCCGCCGCATACGTAACGGTTTCAATACGGTCGGGAATCACCGTATGCCGACAACCCGTCAGTTGCTTTACACCCTCAATAACCACCGTGCTTTCTCCTGCACCGGCAATACGCGCACCGCAAGCATTCAAAAAGCGGCAAAGGTCTTGGATTTCCGGTTCCTTCGCCGCGTTAAAAATCGTCGTTGTTCCTTTGGCAGTCACCGCCGCCAATATAATGTTTTCCGTAGCCCCTACACTGGGAAACGCCAACGAAATCGGGCAACCCGTCATCTGCCGTTCGACACGGCAACGTAACCGTCCGCCCTCTTCCTTGATTTGCAGTCCCATTCTTCGCAAGGCGGACAAATGCAAATCAATCGGACGCGGACCCAACTCGCAACCGCCCGGAAAAGAAAGCTCAGCCTCGCCGAGCCGTGCAACCATTGCCCCTAAAAAAACAATGGATGATCGCATTTCCCGCATCAACGTGTCGGGAATATCCGCACCGGACAACACCGTGGCATCCACCGAAACGGTATGTTCCTTTCTTCCCACACGGCAACCCAAATGCCGCAAAATATCCATAGCGGCATCGACATCGGACAATGCCGGACAATTATCAATTTCGCAGTAATCCGGCACCAACAACGTCGCCGCCAAAATCGGCAACGCACTGTTTTTAGCTCCGTGAATATGTACGGTTCCGTTCAAACGATTTCCACCGTTAATCAACCATGAAGACATGTATCCACCCCTATTCCTTTGTCAACAGAAAGTTTCTTATACCCCATTCTATGACAAAGGTTAAAAAGGGTGTCATCTTAAGGCTTCTTGTATCACATCATATATTCGTTCATCGGCATCCAAAACTGCCATGCGTCCCGAAGCCTCTCCCATAGATGCAAGTGCTTCTTTATCGTTGGCCAACGCGGTGATGGCATCCCACAAGCGTGTACCAACCAATTCTTTTTCTTCAATACACACCGCCGCACCGCGACTCGCCAACGCCATCGCGTTAAAATATTGATGGTTTTCGGCAACATACGGAGAGGGAATCACAATCGCCGGTTTTTTCATAGCCGGCAATTCGCTGAGGGTCATTGCTCCGCAACGGCAAATCACTAAATCCGCCGCCGCCATACATCGCGGCATATCGTCAATATAATCTCGTACCGTCACGCCGTTTACACCGACAGCAATCCCTTTTTCCTGCAGCATTTGTTGCATGCGCGTAAAATTTTCACCCTTACCGGTACCCACCATCATTTGAAACGCGGTGTTGTTTTCTTGGTTTTTTTGCAACACATCCACCATAGCCTCGTTAATGTGCCGCGCACCCAAACTACCACCAAAGCATAACACAAAGGGGCGCTCATCCAACCCCAACTCTTTTCGAGCATTCGCTTTGTCCAGCACCGAAAAATCATTGCGTAGCGGATTGCCTGTCATAATTACCTTTGCCGTATCCGGTAAATATTTTCGTGCCGTCTCGTCCGAAATCAGCACCGCAAAGGCGAGTTTTGACAACATTTTTACCGTCACGCCGGGGAATGCGTTGGATTCGTGCAGTATCACCGGAATCCCTTGTTTTGCCGCTTGTCGCAATACCGGTCCGCACACATATCCGCCGGTACCGATAGCAATGTCCGGCTGAAAATCTCGGATAAGGCGAGCCGCTTCCCTTCCGGCAGTAACGGCGTGATATGCCGCCTTTATATTTTTACCGATATTTTCAAGGGATAGTTTTCGTTGAAACCCTTGTACCGTCACCGTTTTTAACGGATACCCCGCCGCCGGCACCAATACCGTTTCCATTCTTCCGGCTGCTCCTACAAACAAAAACTCCGTATCGGGTTTTTCTTTTTGAATTTTTGCGGCAATCGCTAACGCCGGATTAATGTGTCCCGCCGTACCGCCGCCGGTTATCAAAACACGCACAAATACCACCCCTTAAAGTTTTGTTAGGTTCGTTGTTTCGTTTGCCTCGAAACCGAGAGAACCACGCCCATTTGCATGAGCAGCATCACCAGCGATGTACCGCCGTAACTGAAAAACGGCAAACTAATACCTGTATTGGGGAAGGTATTTGTTACCACCGCCAAATTAAAGACCACCTGAATGCCGACCTGTGCGGTCAAACCGATCGCCAGCAAAGAACCGAATTTGTCCGGTGCTCGCATGCCGATATAAAACCCTCGCCACACCAACAAAGCAAACAACACAATAATCAGTAACGCTCCGATAAAACCCAACTCTTCGCAAACAATGGCAAAAATGAAGTCGTTTTGCGGTTCGGGTAAAAACGAGTGCTTTTGCCGAGAATTGCCTAATCCCTCGCCCATCAATCCTCCCGAGCCGATAGCATAGAGCGATTGCACCGTCTGCCAAGCGGCATCACGGCCGCTTTGTCCGGAAGCAAAAACCATATCGGAGGTATATACCCCCAACGGGTCAAGCCACACCTGAATTCGGTCTTGCTCATATCCCATAACCAAAACCAGCACCAGTGCCGCTACACAACCCAAACCGATGGTGCCCCCCAAATGTAAAAGGCGCGTTCCACCGATAAACATCATGACCAATCCGATAGCCAACAACAATATCGTGCCGGAAAGATGCGGTTCCACAAACACCAAGCCGCAGGTGATTCCCAAAATACCAATCAGCGGTAGAAATCCTTTTTTAAACCGTTTCATACTGTTTTGGTGCTCGGCAATCAGATAAGAAAACAATAAAATAATAGAAAACTTGGCAATTTCAGAGGGTTGGAACTGAATACCGGCAACACGAATCCACCGATGCACATTTTGGATTCTCGGTAACAGCAGCACCAGCACCAGCAACCCCCACGAAACAAACAACGCGGCAAAGGCAAATCGTTTCAAAAAATGATAGTCGACAAACGAAACGGCAAACATTGCCCCTAACCCGATTACTGCAAAAATCAATTGACGTTTAATATAGTAATAACTATCACCGCCGTTGCGATAATACGAATACGCAAAGCTTGCCGAAAACAGACACACCAATCCCACTGCCAACACTAAAATCAGCAAAATAAAGAACGGCATATCAAAACCGGTGGTGCGAAACAGCTTAAATCGGTTTTCTTTATGCGGTTGTAAAGCGTTTTCCGGCGCACCCGCTGTTGTTTTCTCACGCTTTGCCATTTTCTTTTTCTCCCTTTTATAAGTTTATCCGATAATTACAAACAGTAACCCGAGCAGACACCCAACTGCTGTTATTGCCGAAAACACGGCGACAATTTTATTTTCCTTCCAACCGCACATTTCAAAATGATGATGTAACGGGCTCATTTTGAAAAGGCGTTTTCCACCGGTACGCTTAAAATACCAAACTTGTAAAATTACCGAAAGCGTTTCCGCAAAATAAACGACCCCCATAGGCAACAGTAACAACGGTCGACTGATGCCAAAGGTCACCGCACAAAGCATACCGCCAATAAACAGCGAACCGGTATCCCCCATAAAAACTCGTGCGGGATGAAAATTCCACACCAAAAACCCTGCCAATGCACCGGCTGTGGTGGCTATCAATATTCCAAACCCGATGAATTGTCCGCATAAAATCAGCAAGAACAAGCACACCACCAACGAAACCGAAGCGCATAAACCGTCGACGCCGTCAGTTAAGTTCGTGGCATTTGTCACACCCACAATGATAAACACCGCAATCGGAATAAACCACAATCCGGCATCCCAAAACCCATAAAAAGGAATGTGAATATGTGCGCCGCCGCCGATATAGACTGCCAACGCGTACACACCGGCTACGACAATCTGTGCCAACAGCTTTTGTCGGCTGGTAAGCCCTAAATTACGCTTTTTTACCACTTTAATAAAATCGTCTAAAAACCCGATAATGCCAAAGCCGATTGCCATCAACCATCCGGCAAACAACCGCGTAAGCGTACCGCCGGAAATTGAAGACGTCACCACTTTTACCGGCAAAAACAGTTGGCAAATCGCCATCGCCAAAATAGATACTATTAAGATGGCTGCGATAAAAATAATGCCACCCATCGTAGGGGTTCCTTGCTTTTTTTGATGCCAAGAAGGACCTTCCTCACGAATAACTTGCCCGAATTTTAAGCGGTGTAAGGTCGGAATCAATTTTTTTCCTAATCTTTCCGACAGAAAATAGGCCACCAATGCACTGACCACGCAAACCACCGATATCATTGTTCTTTCCATTTTTACTGCTCCTCATTCTTGTCCGCTGTTATTTGTCAACCTTTTTTGAGCGTTCTTGCAGTGCTGTCGCCACCACTTCGCGTTCGTCAAAATGAATGGTTTGGTCTTTCAAAATTTGATAGGTTTCATGGCCCTTCCCTGCCAATAGCACGGTATCACCTGTTTGTGCGTGCTGTATCGCCCAAGTAATTGCTTCCACACGACTCGGCACCACCGTATAAGGCGTTTCGGTTTCCTGCATACCTTCTAAAATATCGTTAATAATTGCCTGCGGGTCTTCGCTCCGCGGGTTGTCGGAAGTCACCACCACAAAATCCGAAAGACGAGCCGCCATTGCTCCCATTTTCGGACGCTTGGTGCGGTCACGGTCACCACCGCAGCCAAACACCGTTATCAATCGTCCTGCTTTACAAGTGTTCAGCGTTTCGCAAATGTTTTCCAACCCATCCGGTGTGTGTGCGAAATCAATAATCACCGTAAAATCTTGTCCTGTCGGGACAACTTCGGCACGGCCTTTAACCAAACCCACGCCGCACAAAGCGGTTTTAATCGTATCAAACGGAATACCCAAAGCCGAGGCACACGCTGCCGCTGCCAACGCATTATACGCGGAAAAGCGTCCCGGTGTTGCCAAACGAATCCGCCCGATAACACCGACACCCACGCACTCGAAATCCACGCCATCGGGTCGACAACGTACATAGCGAGCCGTGTAATCGGCATCGTTATCCTGTGTTGAAAAAGTAACCGTTTGGCAAGAAACTCCCTCGCTCATCACCGGATACCAAGCATCGTCTTTGTTTAACACCGCTGTTTTGCAATGGGAAAACAAGCGTTTTTTCGCAGCGGCATAGTTTTCCATTGTTTTATGATAATCCAAATGGTCTTGTGTCAAGTTAGTAAACACACCGGCTTCAAAACGGCAACCTGCCACACGCTCTTGGTCCAATGCGTGTGACGATACCTCCATCACGGCATACTCGCAACCGGCATCTGCCATTTGTGCAAACAACTCTTGTAGTTCATAGGAATCCGGTGTTGTGTGCTTTGTTTCCACCACACGGTCACCAATCATATTTTGAATGGTACCAATCAATCCCACGCGATGCCCCGCTTGTTCCAAAACGGCTTTCAACAAATAGGAGGTGCTGGTTTTTCCGTTTGTTCCCGTCACCCCGACAAGCTTCAACTGCTCGGTCGGACGATGAAACCAATTCGCGCACATGACTGCCCACGCAAAACGCGTGCTTTTTACCAACAACTGTTGCGGCAAGCCCACATCGCGCTCGGCGATAATCACCGCCGCACCGGCTTGTGCTGCCATCTCGGCAAAGGCATGGCTGTCTACACCCGTACCGGCGATGCAAACAAAAGCACATCCCGGCGTAACCTTACGGGAATCGCGACACAATGCCGTTATCTCCGTTTGTGCACAAAGTTCTCCACGGTAGTCTATATCAACCATTAATTCTTTCAGTTTCATTCTCACACCTCGTTTGTCAAAACCATTATTCTATCGCATCTTGATATAAGACGGTTACTTCCACCACCGTGCCTCGCGGCACAACGCTTCCACTCGGCGTATTCTGCACACTTATAACTGCTTGCCGTGTAACATTTACATTTTCAACCGTAGCGGTCCAACCGTGTATTTTCACATTTAACCCGCTGTCAATTAACAACTTGTTTGCCTCGGACAAAGTCTTGCCGACCACCGCCGGCACCGTCGCCGATTCCGCCTCTGTTTGGTCGGTGTAAACAACCGCCGTTCCGCCTTTGAGCAATTGTTCGCCTGCGGCAGGTTGCTGCACAGTTACCATACCCTCTCCGACCGTGCGGCAAGAAAGTCCGAGCCCTTGCAGTAATTGAACGGCTTCGGCTGTCGTTTTTCCGACAACCTGTGGCATGGTCACCTGCCACTCGGCTTGCTCTTGCACTTTGTACTGCGGCGAAATCCCCAAATACGGCACCACATCGGCAAAAATTTTTTGTGCCACCGGTGCCGCTAAAGTTCCGCCGTATCGAATATACGTTTGCGGCTCATCAATCATAACAAGAACCGCCACACGGGGGTTGTCTGCCGGTGCAAATCCGCAAAAAGAGGCAACCACATTCTTTCGACCGTTTGCCCCGGCGGCTTGGTCGGTTTTCTCGGATGTTCCGGTTTTCCCCGCCACACGGTATCCCGCCACATAGGCGTTTTTTGCACCGCCGCCGTCCACAACACCCTCTAATAGCGTCGATATACGCTTCGCCGTATCCTCCGAAATGACACGCCGCCTCACCGTGGGCTTGTTTTGAATAACCGTCTGATTATCGGGGGAAATCACGCGTGCCGCCACAAACGGGCGACGCAACTGTCCGTCACCGGCAACGGCGCAAACGCCGGTTATCATTTGAATCGGGGTCACCTTAAAGGTTTGCCCAATAGAAGAGGTTGCTACATCTACCGCTGTAATGGCAGAGGCTTTATGGTACAAACTCGGTGTCACTCTTGCCTCGCCCAACATGTCAATTCCAGTTACTTCGGTGAATCCGAATTGTTCGTGATACTGCGGAAACAACGTTTTCCCTACCAACGACCCGATGCTCATAAAGGCCGGATTGCAGGAATGCGAAATGGCTTGTGCTAAATTTTGGCTGCCGTGACTGCGAGGGTACACATGACATTTCATGGTACGCACTCCCGCCATGGTATACGTGCCGTTACAGAAAAAGTGTGAGTTTTCCGAAATCAGTTTTTCTTGCATTGCCATAGAGGCAGTAAAAATTTTGAACACCGACCCCGGCTCATAAAATTCGGAAATCGCTTTGTTTTTCCATTGCCGCTGTAACGCTTCCATAAACGCCCCTGCTTGCAAATCATCGGCTAACGCAGCAATGGTCGCAGCTTGTGTGGGGTTTTGCAACACGCGGGGATTGTTTAAGTCATAATCCCCTTTGGTTGCCATCGCCAACACTTCACCGGTTTGAACATCCATGACAATAGAGCTCGCTCGATTGGCAGCACCGGTTTCTGCCACCGCCACCTCTAAATATTTTTCAACCATCCGCTGAATGTTACTGTCGATGGTCAGCTGTAAGGTGTTTCCTTCCTCGGCGGCAATAGTGGTTTCGTATTGAATATCGTTCGGAAGAGCATCGCCCCAACCGTTTTTTGTGGTGATAACGCGTCCGGCTTTTCCGGCTAAATACGCATTGTATTTTGCTTCCAAGCCTTCCAGTCCGCTATTCTCCGTTCCGGTAAATCCCAACACGCACGACAGAGTGCTGCCAAGCGGATATTCTCGCTTGTAATCTTGAATCACGCGAAAAACACCGGTTAACTGTTTTTCACGAACCCAATCAATAAAACGATAACTCAACTCTCGGTCGATTTTCGCTTTAATCACTTCGTACCGTGAGCCGGTTTTTTTCGTTTGTTTTTCCAACCGCTCCTTAGAAACCGTCAACAGCTCCGGCAACTCGTTACAAATCATCGTTCTTGCCGCTTCGTCAGGAATTTCCGACGGCATCATGATAACGGTTGCCACTTCTACACTACGCGCCAACACCACGCCGTTACGGTCTATAATGTTGCCGCGTTTGTCCGAAATCACGCTGTCGGTCAGCTGTTGTTCTGCCGCCAATGCTTGCCATTGGTGATGTTCACCGAGTTGTACTACCATCAGCTTACATCCTATCGCGCCAAAACAAACCGTAATCGCTGCTAATATTCCTACGCTTTTTTGCCACATCCGACGGGACGGAGCCCTCATTGAAACTTCCTGTTGATGACGAAAACGCATAAACAGGAGTCCTTTCGTTTAATAAATACTGTCTGTGTAGGTAAACTCGACGTTAACAACCGTCCCTTTCGGCACTTTCCGTCCCGGTGTTGCCGACTGACGCACAGCCGTAGCTCGACCGGTTGCCGAAGCGCTGATACCCGACAACAGCACATTCACGCCGGCGGTAGTTGCCGCTTGATTAACTTGCGACACCGTGCGACCGCTGAAATCGGGAATGGTTGTCATTTGAACATCTTTTTCATCGGTATACAACCAAACCGCACCGCCGCGCGGAATGGTCGAACCACTTTCGGGAACTTGTTGCACAACGGTTTTACCGTTTCCAACGGTGTGGTATGTCAGCGAGGAAGCCTTTAAGGTTGTTGCCGCCGCCGCTGTTGTAGACCCCACCACATTGGGCACATGACGGTCCAGGGAGGCGAGCTCTTTTTCAGTGTAATTCGGCTCCACACCGAGATACGGTAAAACATCTTTGAGAATTTTTTTGGCGGTCGGTGCGGCAACACTGCCACCGGATTTTCCCACTTGCGGTTCGTCTACCGTTACCAACACCGCCACACGTGGGTCATCGGCAGGTGCAAAACCGCCAAAGGAAACAATAATTTCCACATCCGTGGTGTCGCCGTCTTCCGATTTGGTTTCGGTTTTCTCCGAGGTGCCGGTTTTTCCTGCCACACGATAACCCGGAAGGTACGCGTTTTTAATAGAACCACCACTCACCGCATTTTCCAACATGTTGCACACCCGCTTAGAAGTGCTTTCGGAAATCATTTGGCGTTTTACTTTCGGCTCGGTGTTAGAAACCACATTACCGTTTTCGTCCAACACTTTTTGCACAATATACGGCTCCATCAAATAGCCGCCGTTTGCCACCGCCGAAAGTGCCGTTACCATTTGAAGCGGTGTTACCTTAAAAGTTTGACCGATGGAAGAGGCCGCCGTATCAACGGGCGACATGGTTTGCGGTGTGTGATATAACCCGCTTGTAACAGCCGGCTCACCCAAAAGGTCTACGCCGGTTTTTTCCGTAAAGCCAAAACCGACATAATATTTCGAAAACAATTTCGCACCTATGCGTGTTCCCAGTGTCATAAACGACGGGTTACACGAGTTGGCAATGGCTTGCATAAAATTCTGCTGTCCGTGTCCCTTAGGATAAATCCAGCATTTCATGGTGCGGTCGGCAATGTGGAAAGAATTTCCGCAATAGAAAGAACTTTCTTCCGTCACCAAACCTTCTTCCAAGCCCATAGATGCGGTAAATGTTTTAAAAACCGAACCCGGCTCATAGAAGTCCAACGCTTTGTTGCGATATTGTTCGGTTCGTGCTTTTGCCAACGCTTTGGAATGCTCGTCACCGGATAACAACGCGAGCTTTTCGGCAATCGATGGGTCGGCAATCGCTTGATAATTATTCGGGTCGTAATCGTTTTTGGTGGACATGGCCAAAATGGCACCGGTTTTCACATCCATCACAATCGCACAGGTACGATTGGTTACTTTGTAATCCACAATGGCTTCCTGCAAACATTTATCGGCAATCTGCTGAATATATTGGTCAACCGTCAGTACCAAACTGTTGCCATTGGTTGCATCTACCGTGTATTCATATTGTAACGCGGTAGGAAGACGGTCACCATACGTGTTTTGTGCCGAAACCATACGGCCGGCTGTGCCGGAAAGTGTTTCGTTGTATTTAAGTTCCAGCCCTTCGCGTGCCACATTGTCCTTCCCCACAAATCCCAACACGCAGGAAAGGAGATTTTTTAACGGATATTCCCGCTTATAGTCGGCAATTACACGGAACACACCGCCGAGACGATTTTCGTTCACCCATGCAATAAAGGTGTCTGCCAAAGACTTATCAATTTTTTCTTTGACCACTTTATATTTTGATTTGCTGTCGGTGGTCTGTTGATACAGCTTTTCACGGTCAACCTCTAACATGACCGACACTTGGTCGGCTATTTTTTGCCGCGTGGTTTCTTGGCGAATATTGTTCGGTGCCATTACCACCGTATAAACTTCTCGTGTCAATGCCAACACCGACATGTTCGCATCGTAAATTTGTCCGCGGTTTGCCGAAAGTTCTACATCCGCCAACTGCTGTGCTACCGCTTTTTGTTGCCAACTATCCTGTTGCAGCACTTGAATACGAAACAACTGTCCCGATAACAGCACAAAACACAACAGCGTAATGCCAATCACAACACATGTGCGCATCCGCATAGGTTTTGACAACGTCTTTTCTGTTTTTTTTGCCGAACGGCGGGGATTTTCCCGCATGTTTCACACCTCGCTTTTTAGAAAGAAAAGAGAGTCAAGACGCGTAATCCATCCCAACTCTCACCATTCGAGGCTCGCTTTATATGTATGCCGTATCAACCTCGATATAGAACTCTAAACTATCGTACCCATGCTGTCAGTGTTTTCCAAGCCTTTTTTAAAATACCGTCCTCGGCAACCTCTTGTTTTTCAATCGGTGTTACCGTGATGTAATCAATTTGACCGGATTCCATTTGTCGAAACCCGACACTTTCCGCATACGCTTCAACGCTTTGTGCGGAAGTCTGTGCCGCTAACTCACTTTCCAACCGCTTGGTTTCGCTCATAGCTTCGTCGAGTTCGGTTTGAGCCTTGCTGATATTGCTGTTCATTTCCGTCAAGCGAACTTGGCTGGAAATCATAAACGCAATCACCAACAACACACCACCGGCAACTAACGCTGCCGCCACGGTGTTCAGCAATTTTTGAATCCGCGCCTGTCGTTTTTCTGCCTTCGTGGCTTTCTTGCCGGGGAGAGGTGTTATTTTTGCAGACCGTGATTCAAACACCGATAAATCGTATGCTTCGGAACCGTATGTTGCCATATTCATCTCTCCCTTTCTTTTTAATCGTGTATTTTTTCAATGCAGCGTAGTTTTGCACTGCGACTGCGTGGATTTTCCAACAACTCTTGTTCACCGGCTTCCACCGGTTTACGCAAGACTAATTGTCCGGCGGGGGTCCGACCGCAAACACAAACCGGAAATTCCGGTGGGCAAGTGCACCCTTCACACCAAGAAGCGAATCGTTGTTTTACCATGCGATCTTCCAACGAGTGGAAGGTAATTACCGCTAATCGCCCACCGACTTTTAATCGGTCAAACGCAATATTCAAAGCCTCAGACAAACAATCCAACTCGGCATTCACGGCAATTCGCAAAGCTTGAAATACCTTTCTTGCCGGATGCCCCTTACGCCGCACAGCGGCAGGTACTGCTTCACTAATCAAATCGGCAAATTGTGCCGTTGTGGTAATCGGTTTTTCGTTTCGATACGCCACCACCGCTTTGGCAATGGGACGAGAAAATTTTTCTTCGCCGTATCGAAAAAAGATATCGGAAAGTTCTCTCTCGGATAAGGTGGCAAGCAAATCGGCAGCCGAAACGCCTTCTTTGCTCATACGCATATCCAACGGTGCATCGGTGTGGTAGGAGAACCCACGGTATCCGGCATCCAACTGATGCGAGGACACCCCAATGTCCAACAAAATTCCGTCTACTTTATCAACACCTTGTTCTGTTAACACCGCATCCATAAAACGAAAATTTCGATGAATGACGGTAGCGGGAAGATCTTGCAACCGTCGAGAGGCTTGTTCAACCGCCTCAGGGTCTTGGTCTAACGCAAACAACCGCCCACCGTTTAAGCGAGAGGCAATCGCAAACGAATGTCCGCCCCCTCCGGCAGTCCCGTCAACATAAACACCCTTAGGATTTATATTGAGCGCCGCTATGGTTTCTTCCAACAGCACCGGACGATGATAGCTCGTGTTTTGCACCTCGTATTCCATATCAGAAACCAAGCTCCGCAAACTCTGCTTCCACATCCTCCGAGGTCATGCTCGCGACATCCGATTCATACGCCGTCGGATTCCAAATCTCGGCACGGTTGCCGGCGCCGATAACCAACGCCTCTTTTTCCAAGCCGGCATACTGTTGCAGATGCTTGGGTAATAAGATGCGCCCTTGCGAATCCACCTGCACGTCCTCGGCGTTCGCAGAAAGATACCGTTGCAACTTACGAGCTTTTGTCATCGGCATTTGTGCCAAGCCCTCTTGCAACTTGTTCCATTCCTCCAACGAATACAAGCAAACACAATGGTCCATAACCGCCGCGGCAATAAAGGTACTGCCCAGCTTGTCACGCAATTTGGCCGGCACAAACAACCGCCCTTTTGCGTCGATATTATGTTGGAATCTTCCGTATAACATCTGTTTACTCCATTGCTTTTTTCTCGTTTTGAGAGGTTTGTGGAAAACTCGGTGGAAAATGTGGAAACTCACCACTTTGCTCCACTTCGCACCACAGTACCCATATTATACGCCTTTTTTTTAAAAAAAGCAAGAGATATTTCAAATTTCTATTCAAAAATTTGCGGAAAATTTTGGCTGATTTTTACAAAAAAAGAGCCTCACCGTCGTGAGGCTCTTTTTTGCAAATACTAAGCCGGCAGCAGTTGTGCCAGTGCCACTAAAATCGGCATGGTAATCGCCGAAAGCAGCGTAGACAATGCCACCAAATTAACCGCCGATTCGGTATCCTGTCCGTATCGACCGGAAAACATGGAAACCGACACCGCCACCGGAGCGGTTGAGGCAATGGCCATCGATGTCAACAGCACCCCTCGCACTCCGCACAAATACATGAGGGCAATACAAATAACGGGAATAACCACCAACCGCAACGCGATAACGCCATAATAAGCCTTATGCCCGAGTGCGGCTTTCAAATCAATTTTCGAAAGATAATATCCTGCAAACAACATCGGGATCGGCGTGTTCAGCGATGCCAAGTGGCGAATCGGCGCCCCCAAAACCTCCGGCAATGAAAACTGCCCGACAAACACAATCAGCCCAACCATCACGCCGATAGAACCGGGGTTCAGCAAAATCTTTTTGGGAGAAATCCGCTCCCCCGAGGTATCCATTGTTACCACGCCGTAGGTCCACAAAACTACGTTAAACACAACCACATAGGCGGCACCGTAAAAGACACCTTCTTCGCCCAAAACGGCTTGTTGCAAAGGCAATGCCATATAGCCGGCATTAGAAAGCACTATCGCCAAGCGAAACACCCGAGAACGTGCATCGGGTTTTCGATAAATCAAGTGCGCTATTCCGATTGCCAATGCGTGGATTAACAAAGAAATCAACAGCGCTTTGAGCAAATTTGTCAGCATTTCGGGATGATATTCGCGGTTAAACGACTGTATAATCACGCACGGTGTCGCAAGCAACAGGGCAATGTCCGCACACACCTTGGCACCTTTTTCGGTCATTATCTTCTTTTTTCCCAAGGCAAATCCGCAAAAAATCAAAACAAACAACACCAACACCTGTTGTCCAACCGTCAAAAAATTCTGCATAGTAAATCTCCTTTATTAACAAGCCGCTCCTATTGTAATGGATTTTTTCCAAAAAAGCAAGAAAAATGCACTTGATGTTTCACCATCAAGTGCCGTCTTGTAAATCAAGCACACCGCTTTGCTGAGATCGGAACAGTTGCCGCTTGTGCTTCTTTTGCCAATTCACCGGTCACATGTCGCCACACTTCACGGCGACGGCGACGATTACGCTCCATCGCCGCATCCTTTTTCATCGACAAAACACAGCACGATAAAACCGTTATACGGCAAAACATCAAAACAACCGTAAGCACCGGATATTCCAACCACAACAAAGCCCCACTCATGGCAATCTCCATCGCCGCCATGGACAACGGAATCCATGCCATCCTACGCGTTACGGTATACCGAGCCGCCGCCAACATATATAAACTTATTGCGCCGAAAACCGCCGCAGCAATGACACTAAAAATCATTTTCTCTACCCCCTGATGGTTTTTACACAAAACGAACAAATGTTCGGTTTGTGTTTTTATTATACCTTCTTCAAAGAAAAAGTCAAGGGGTTTTTTAGAAAAATTTTAAAAATTTTCCAACCGCCGCTTTGCCGCTGTCACAGTGTTTTTCAGCAACATCGCAATCGTCATAGGCCCCACGCCGCCCGGCACCGGTGTTAAATAGCCGGCAACCTCAGCAACCTCAGGTGCCACGTCGCCGCACAATTTTCCGTCTTTGTTGCGATTCATACCGACATCAATCACCACTGCGCCCGGTTTCACCATCTGAGCTGTAACAAAATCGGCACGGCCGACTGCCGAAACCAAAATGTCAGCACGACGGCAAACACTTTCCAAATCGGCGGTACGAGAATGGCAAATCGTCACCGTTGCATTTTCATGAAGCAATAGCATAGCCATCGGCTTCCCGACAATGTTGCTACGCCCGATAACGACGCATTCTTTTCCTGCTACCGAAATGTTTGTGCGATGAAGCAGCTCCATCACACCTGCCGGTGTGCAGGGTAAGAAGGCATAGTCGCCAATCATAATATGCCCAACATTCTCGGCATGAAACGCATCCACGTCTTTGCTCGGTGCAATCGCGGCAATCACCGCTTTGTCGTCAAGCGGTGACGGCAACGGCAACTGGCATAAAATGCCATCCACGTCTTCCTTCTCGTTGAGCGCTTTGATGCACGCCAACAATTCTTCTTGCGTGGTATCGGCAGGCAAAGCAATCTCTTCGGAACGAATCCCCACTTCGGCACATGCCTTTTTCTTGTTGTTCACATAAATACGCGAGGCCGGATTGTCGCCGACAATAATCACCGCCAAACAAGGTTGTACTCCTGCCTCACACAATTTTCTCACTTCGGTTGCCAATTCGGCCCGTACTTCGCCTGCAATGCGTTTTCCATCAATGCAAATCGCCATTTTCAACATCTCCCTC
>JAGBSU010000151.1 GCA_017631705.1 Clostridia bacterium
AACTTTGCTTTTGCCATTGTGATTTCCTCCTTTTATTTATAAGTGCTTGATTCACTTAAAGTTATTCTACCATATTTTAGGCAAATTTCAAGCCTTTTTACAAAAGTTTTGAAAATGTGTATCCGACAAATCCCTTATTTTTTAGCGCGGGTAGAAATGATATCTTCCGCGATATTTTTCGGAACTTCGGCATAGTGGCTCGGCTCCATGACATACTGACCGCGCCCTTGTGTACGGGAACGCAGGTCGGTAGCATAACCGAACATTTGTGACAGCGGAACTTGAGCGTTGATTTGTTGGGCACCGGAAATCGCTTCCATGCCTTGCATCAAACCGCGGCGAGAGTTGATATCGCCGATAACGTCGCCCATGTATTCTTCCGGAACAATCACAACCACTTTCATAATCGGCTCTAACAAAATGGGATCCGCCTTGCGCATAGCCTCTTTGAAAGCCATGGAACCGGCGATCTTAAATGCCATTTCAGAAGAGTCGACTTCGTGGTAAGAACCGTCGTACAAGGTAACCTTGACGTCCACAACGGGGTAGCCGGCGACCACACCGGACTGCATAGCGCCTTGGATACCGGCATCGACAGCGGGGATGTATTCTTTCGGAATAGCACCGCCGACGATAGCGTTGACGAATTCATAGCCTTTACCGACTTCGTTGGGCTCCACTTTAATCTTCACATGACCGTATTGACCATTACCGCCGGATTGACGGGCGTATTTGTTGTCAACGTCAGCCAGTTTACGAATGGTTTCTTTGTAAGCAACCTGCGGAGCGCCGACATCGGCTTCCACCTTAAATTCACGCAACAAACGGTCCACAATGATTTCCAAGTGGAGTTCGCCCATACCGGCAATGATGGTTTGACCGGTTTCTTCGTCGGTGTAGGTCTTGAAGGTCGGGTCTTCTTCGGCGAGTTTCGCCAAAGCAATACCCATCTTTTCTTGACCGGCCTTGGTTTTCGGTTCGATAGCCACGCGGATAACCGGCTCGGGGAATTCCATGGATTCCAAGATAACCGGATGTTTCTCGTCGCACAAAGTATCACCGGTAGTGGTGTTCTTCAGACCGACAGCCGCAGCAATATCACCGGCGTAAACGGTATCGATATCTTGACGGTGGTTAGCGTGCATTTGCAGAATACGACCCAAACGTTCGTCGTTGTCTTTGTTAGCGTTGTACACCGTGGTACCGGCGGTTACCGTACCGGAATACACACGGAAGAAGCACAATTTACCAACAAACGGGTCGGTTGCGATTTTAAATGCCAAAGCGGCGAACGGTTCTTCATCGGAAGAATGACGTTCCATTTCTTCGCCGGTGTCAGGGTTGGTACCCTTAATAGCCGGAACATCGGTCGGAGCCGGCATGTAATCGATGATGGCATCCAACAATTTTTGAACACCCTTGTTACGATACGAAGTACCGCAGGTGACAGGAATCATGGTGTTAGCCAAGGTCGATTTACGAATGCAATCTTTGATTTCTTCGATGGTGAGTTCTTCACCTTCAAAGTATTTTTCCATGAGAGCGTCGTCTTGCTCGGCGACATGCTCGATGAGCTCCGTGCGATATTGTTCTGCTTTTTCCAACATATCGGCGGGGATATCCTCGCAACGAATGTCGGTGCCTTTATCGTCATAATAGATATAGGCTTTCATTTCCACCAAGTCCACAATACCTTTGAAGGTATCTTCGGAACCGATCGGCAATTGGATCGGCACAGCGTTACATTTCAAGCGGTCGCGCATCATTTGCACAACGCGATAGAAATCAGCGCCCATGATGTCCATTTTGTTCACGTATGCCATACGGGGAACCTTGTATTCGTCAGCCTGACGCCAAACGGTTTCAGACTGCGGTTCCACACCGCCTTTGGCACAGAACACGGTAACGGAACCGTCCAAAACGCGCAACGAACGTTGCACTTCTACGGTAAAGTCCACGTGACCGGGGGTGTCAATGATGTTGACACGGTGTTCTTTCCAAAAACAAGTGGTAGCAGCAGAGGTGATGGTAATACCACGCTCTTGCTCTTGTGCCATCCAGTCCATCGTGGCGGTACCGTCGTGGGTTTCGCCGATGCGGTGGTTAATACCGGTGTAGTACAAGATACGCTCGGTCGTTGTCGTTTTACCGGCATCGATGTGAGCCATAATACCAATATTTCTGGTTTTTTCAAGACTAACTTGTCTTCCCATTGATTATTCCTCCTTCTTCCATAATACGGCAAAAGATTACCAGCGGAAATGAGCAAATGCTTTGTTAGCTTCCGCCATTTTGTGGGTGTCGTCGCGTTTTTTCGCGGCGCCGCCGTTGCCGTTGATGGCATCGAGGATTTCCCCGGCGAGACGTTCCTTCATGGTACGCTCGGAACGGGTACGCGAATAGGTGGTCAACCAACGCAAACCTAAGGTTTGACGGCGGTCGGGACGAACCTCAATCGGAACTTGATAGGTGGCACCGCCGACACGGCGAGCCTTTACCTCCAACAGAGGCATGATGTTTTCCATAGCTTCTTCGAAAACTTCCAACGGCTCTTTGCCGGTTTTTTCACGGATGATTTCGAATGCTTCGTACACGATTTTCTGGGCAACACCCTTCTTACCGTCGTACATTACATTATTGATGAGTCTGGTCACCAATTTGGAATTGTAAAGCGGGTCGGGCAAAACATCGCGTTTTGCGATAGAACCTCTTCTCGGCACTTTACTTCCCTCCTTCATAAAGATGATATCATAGGTACTCGAAAGTGACATACTCCCGTTGGCACCACAGAGAGGCAGTTTGCAAAACGGGATACCCGTTTATGTAAATCTGCCGCTACTATGTAGCCGCTGATGAAAATGTCTTACTTTTTGGCAGCTCCTGCCTTCGGACGTTTGGCACCGTATTTGGAACGGGCTTGCATCCGGTTCGCAACGCCTTGGGTATCCAACGTTCCGCGGATAATGTGATAACGCACACCGGGAAGGTCTTTTACACGGCCGCCGCGAATCAACACAACGCTGTGCTCTTGCAAGTTGTGGCCTTCACCCGGAATGTAAGAAGTCACTTCAATACCGTTCGAAAGACGCACACGAGCGACTTTACGAAGAGCAGAGTTCGGCTTCTTCGGGGTAGAGGTTTTAACCGCAGTGCAAACGCCGCGTTTTTGGGGAGAGCTTTGGTCGGTCGGAATGCGTTTTTTGGAGTTCCAGCCTTTGAGCAAAGCAGGCGCCTTCGCTTTCTTCTCGAGCTCTTCTCTTCCTTTACGGACTAACTGGTTAAAAGTCGGCAACAATAACACCTCCTGTGATAATACTCCGCATCAGCCGCGCCGCAGCCCGACATTCCGCGGTGGAAAAGCGCTTTTGGGCATAACTCACCCAAGGCACGCTCGTTCACAATTGATTATTTTAGCACAAGGAAAGTTGCTTGTCAAGCAGTTTTTTTGTCTTTACAAAGCACATGTTTTTTAGGGATAAAAGCAACTGTTTTCATAAAAAAAGACAGGTATCCGTATAAATGAGGATAGTATGAACGGAAAGTCAGGTGTCAGTATGTTTGTTTTGTTTCGTGTTTCCAAAAAAACGGTGTGGTTCGGTATGGTGGCATGGTGTGTTGCTTTGGTGCTGTTTTTACTGCATTTTGTGACTTCTACCGTCAAAACCGATGCTGCCGTTTCGGAAGAGCCGATAGCGTTGCCGATTATCATGTATCACGGCTTGTCGCTCAATCCTGCCAAGCAAGGAAAATACGTGATTTCGCCGAAGGTGCTGGAAGCGGATTTACAATACCTTAAGCAAAACGGCTACACCACCGTCACCATGGCAGAGGTGATACAGTATGTCATGCAGGGAGAGGCATTACCCGAAAAACCCATCATGCTCACCTTTGACGACGGCAACTATAACAACTATGTGTACGCTTATCCGCTGATGAAACAATACCAAAGCCGTATGGTGCTTTCTCCGATTGGTGAGGCGGTAGACCGCTACACAAAGCTCGGCAACTGCGAGGTGGAATACGCTACTTGTCATTGGCAACATTTACGAGAAATGCAAGAATCGGGATTGGTAGAACTGCAAAACCATTCCTATCAAATGCACAGTTTGTCGGATCGCAAAGGAAGCAGTAAGAAAGCCACAGAAACTGCCGAACAATACCGTCTTGACTTTACCAATGATGTCAAACGGATGCAACAGCGGTTGCTGGATGAATTGGGGAAAGAAGCCACCACCTTTGTCTATCCGTTCGGTGCGGTCAGCCAAGAATCGGTGGCGTTGCTCAAAGAAATGGGCTTTCAAGCGACCATGAACTGCGAAAGCCGTGTCAACGCCATCACGCGGGATAGTGACTGCCTGTTTGGTTTGGGACGGTATTTGCGGACATCTACACCCGATTCTGCCACGTTCTTTCAAACGATATTCTCATAAAATATTTTCAAGGTACGGATATTCCATCTGCTTTACGACCGTGAGCAACATGCGAAATTTGGATAACTCGGTCAAAAAATCGTCTTGGTTGCCGTCTTTTAAAATCACCGGTAACGCCGTGGCAAGCACACTTATTTCCGTTAACGTGCTGTGCGGCAACAAACAAGCGCACCGCCTCAAAGTACTTTGCGTATTGTCTGCCAACTGTTCGGTAGCCGTAATCGCTTCTGCTTTATACTCTTGCCGATATAACTGTTCCACTTGCGCGGTTTGGGTTAGTAGGGAAGAGAGCAGCCGTTTTTCGGTTCTCAGTGCTAAAAAACAACCGATGGAAACCGCCAGTAACAGTACCACCGCCACACCGACACGTTTCATAGGTGTTCCTCCTTTTTTGTCAGCGAATATCGCCGCTGTTTATCAGCGGTCAGCAATAACACCGCACGCAGCGGGCATTTTTTCTTTTTTAAAAAGGTTAATACTTCTTGCTTGGTTATCCCGCAAAACTCCAGTCCCCATGTTATAAAACTGCCGTCGTTTATCAGCGGAACAGATGCTTTGCGTTTTTCTTCACTCTTATCGGCGACGGTAAACACGCTGATTTTGCCGTTGGTTTCCGCTATGGCATATTCAATCTCCTGCCAATCAAATACCCCTTGCTGTCGTAACGCTTCGGTCAAATCTTCCACGGTTAACCGTAACTGCCGCAACGCTTTTTGTTGCAACTTTCCTTCGTGAATTACCACAACGGGATTTCCGCTGATTAAGCGGGAAAAACCGTTACTTTTCATCATCCAAGCCGATAACAGTAGTTCCAACGCCACCAACACGGCAATCGGCACTAACCCGCTAAGTAACGGCATACCGCTTTCTTGTAGGGGGAGTACCGCCAAATCGGAAAGCAACAGCGTGACCACCAGTTCAATGGGTTGTAATTCACCGAGTTGTCGTTTGCCGGTAATACGAAACACGGCAATCAACACCACATAAATAATCACGGTTCGCAAAGCACTGATAAGCATAGACACCCTCCTTTTTGAAGAGTATGCCCACTTTTCGGCTGTATAGTCCTTTGTATTTTGTCCATACTGTTATTGGTGATGACAATGCAGAAGAAAACACCGCTCAGCGGTGACTTGCAAACGGTGCTGGATACCTTACGCCGCCAATTTGACAACAGCGCCGATTTAACCATACGCAACATACAAGTAGCAGGGAAGAAAGCGGCACTCGTCAGCATAGAAGGCATGGTAGACCGCCATACCATGGCAGATGCAGTGATACTGCCTCTCATGAGGATAGAAACTACCGATACCACACCCGAAGCACTCATGCAAACCATCAAAACCACCGTGCTCGGCAGTGTGGATTTATTAGAAGCAAATACCATCGAAGACCTTATCAGCCTTATCATTTCGGGCTTTGCGGCGGTACTGATAGACGGTGTGTCCTATGCCGTACTATGCGGTTTGCAAGCCTTTATGATACGTAGTATTTCCGAGCCGTCGGCAGAAATGGGTATGCGCGGTTCACGGGAAGGCTTTACCGAAGCCATTCGTATCAATATTTCCATGATACGCCGCCGCTTAAAAACACCGCAACTCACCTTTGAAATGCATACCGTCGGCAAGGAAAGTCAAACGGCGGTTTGCCTTTGTTATTTGCAAAACCGTGTTTCGTCAAAACTATTGGCAGAAGTACGGCGGCGACTGCAAGCGTGTCCGTTGGATATGGTGTTGGATTCGGGTTACCTGCAACCCTTTTTAGAGGGCGAACGCCGTTCGCTGTTTTCGGGCGTTGATACTACCGAACGACCCGATACGCTCTGCGGTAAAATTGCCGAAGGCCGTATCGGCGTATTGGTGGACGGTACACCGTTTGTGTTGGTAGTACCGTATTTGTTTTCCGAGCATTTTCAATCGATGGACGATTACATTGAGCATCCGCTGTTTGCCGGCTTTATTCGCATTATCAAATACCTCGCCTTTTTTATCAGTCTGTTACTTCCCGGTCTGTATGTGGCCGTTGGAACACATCATGTGGAAATGATGCCCTCGGCACTTCTTTTATCCTTTATTAATGCCGAACGCTCGGCACCGCTGTCGCTGACGGCGGAAGCCTTGCTGATACATTTTATGTTTGAAATCATGCGTGAAGCGGGACTGCGTTTTCCCAAATCGGTCGGACATGCCGTCAGCATTGTCGGTGCATTGGTTATCGGTGAATCGGTGGTCAGCGCCGGCTTGGTGGGCGCACCGATGGTGGTGATTGTGGCACTGACCTCGGTGAGTGCTTTTGTTATCCCCAGTCTTTACGGGGGGATTGCGGTGTTACGATTTGGTTTTATCATTTTAGGCGGAGCCTTCGGTATTTACGGTGTGTTTTCGGGATTTTTACTGCTGATTTGCAGTTTGAGTGCGGTGGAAATGCACGGTATTCCCATCACGGCACCGGTCACACCGTTTAACCTTAAAAGCATGCGCGACGTATTCATTCGCTCGG
>JAGBSU010000152.1 GCA_017631705.1 Clostridia bacterium
ATGGCGGCGGTATCGGTGCCGGAACCGCGTACGATTTTGATTTCCCCGTGGGACAAAACCACGCTGAAGGATATTGAAAAGGCTATCCTTACTTCGGAACTGGGGCTTAACCCACAAAACGACGGCAATGCCTTGCGCCTTAACTTCCCGCCCTTGACCGAAGAACGCCGTAAAGAATTGGTAAAAGGTGTTTCCAAATATGCAGAGGAATCCAAAGTGGCGATTCGTTCCATTCGTCGTGATTCGATGGAAAAACTCAAAGACATGAAGAAAAAATCCGAAATCACCGAAGACGATCAAAAAATCGCCGAAAAGAAATTGCAAGATATTACCGATAAGTTCTGCAAAGAAATTGACGGTATTTCCGCTAAAAAAGAAAAAGAGATTATGGAAATCTAAAACGCATGTGACCGGCGGAATCGTCCACCGGTCACACGCATCTCTGTAGAGGAGTGATGGCATGCTTTGGTTTAAACGTCGTCGGCAACTGCCGGAAACGGAGAAAATTGTGCCGAAACATATCGGCATTATCATGGACGGCAACGGTCGCTGGGCAAAAAAACGCGGACTACCGCGGCAAGCCGGTCACGTAACCGGTGCGAAAGTATTTCGTACCATTGCCAAACATTGTGAAAAACGCGGCATTGCCGTTGCCACTTTCTATACGTTTTCTACCGAAAACTGGAAGCGTCCGCCCGAAGAGGTGGACGCGATTATGAATTTGTTGCGCGAATATTTGAAAGAATCGTTGGCGGATTTCAAAAAAGAAAACATCCGTACGCGGTTTATCGGCGACCGTTCAGTACTTGCGGAAGATATTCAGCAACTGATGGCTCAAGCCGAAGAAGCAACGAAGAATAAAACCGGTATGATTCTCAACATTGCCATCAACTATGGCGGGCGTGCCGAGTTAGCGATTGCCGCTCGGCAAATTGCCGAACAGGTGAAAGCGGGTACACTTTCTCCCGAGGAAGTGAACGAAGCACTCTTGGAACAACACTTATACACCGCCGGTCAACCGGAAGTGGATTTGATTTTACGTCCCAGCGGTGAATATCGGCTTTCCAATTTCTTGATTTGGCAATGTGCCTATGCCGAATATGTGTTTGATGATATTCTGTGGCCGGATTTTTCTACCAAGGATTTGGATAAAGTGTTGGAGATTTATGCCGGACGGCATCGTCGATTCGGCGGAGTGTAAAGGAAGTGAAATCATGAAAACACGAGTTATTACGGGTGTTGTCAGCGCCGTGTTGTTTTTGGCGGTGTTGTTGTCGCCGTGGACAGCGTTGCTTACCGCTCTTGTTTCGGTGATTTGCGGTGTGGCGGTATATGAGGTTTTGAATGTGTGTGGTTTAATGAAATACCGTGCACCGGCAACAGCGGCAATTTTGTTTTCGGTGATTGCTCCTTGGTTCAGCCGCATGAATGGTGGCTTTGTGTTTCTGTCTTGCCTAATATATGTATTGGCGTTGGCGGTGCTGTGGTTTTTACAGCGTCAAACATTCTCTGTTGCCAAAACGATAACACTATGCTTTACTTCGGCATTTGTTTCCCTTTCGCTGTCTTGTATTTCGTATTTGCGTACGGCAAGCCGAGTACGAGACAGCGACGGCTTGTTTTACGTGTTTTTAGCGTTGCTGATTGCGTGGATGGCAGATACCGGTGCGTATTTTGTGGGCACCTTCTTCGGTAAACATAAATTGTGCCCGCGTTTGTCACCAAAAAAGACGGTGGAAGGGCTAATCGGCGGTATTGCTATCTCGATTTTGATTTGCTTACTGGCTGGGCTTATTTATGAGTCCGCAGTCGTTTCTGGGGAAGCACGTGTGGCATACGGCGAAATTTTTGTGCTGGCATTGATTGGTGCACCGCTTTCGGTGGTGGGCGATTTGTTTGCTTCGTTGATTAAGCGCCGTCACGGTGTCAAAGATTACGGTAAGATTTTCCCCGGACACGGCGGTGTGATGGACCGATTTGATAGCTTGCTGTTCGTGTTGCCGGTGGTTTACTGGGTAGTGAGCGGTTTCCCCTTGGTGTATCACTTGTAATAAGCGAGGAGAGTTTGCTCGATGAAGCATTTAGTTATTTTAGGCTCTACCGGTTCTATCGGTACACAAGCATTGGATGTTGCCGAACGCATGGGATATACGATTACGGCATTG
>JAGBSU010000153.1 GCA_017631705.1 Clostridia bacterium
AACATAAGGTGAATTTTCTAATTTATGAGTGAAAACATCTTTCGGATATCGTGCGTCGCTACCGCTGTTGTCGCTCCAAACGAGTCCATCGGCCAGCCAATCTGTATTTATGCTGTTTTTGGCAGCAGCTCCAAAATAGCCGGCGAAAATGGTTGCGCTTCCGACAATCTCACTGTCAATTCCGCCACCTTTCATGTTAAAAGTAGCTTGGTTTTCCACACCGGTGTCGTATGCTGCGTAGTGCCTTTTGTTGTTTGTAATCGTTCCGCCTTCCATGTTGAAGGTGCCGTTCTTGTTGAAAACACCACCACCGCCGTTTACTCCTTCGTTGCCTGTAATTGTTCCGCTTTCCATAGTGAAGGTGCATTCGCCGTTGAAATTACCGTTGAGAACACCACCACCGAAGCTTGATCGGTTATTGGCAATAGTGCCGGCTTTCATGGTGAAAGTTCCATCGTTGAAAACACCACCACCACCAAGGAAGGTTGAAATGGCCAAGTTGCCTTCAATGTTTCCTCCGGTCATGTTGAAAGTACAGTCTTCGCAGTTGCTTACACCGCCACCGCACATATTTGCCGTGTTGCCCACAATATTGCCACCTTCCATGGTGAACGTGCCATAATAGTTTCTTACACCGCCACCGTCACCACCGATGTTACCGCCGGTGATAGCGCCACCTTTCACGGTGATATTACCATTGGCATCATTCAAGGTATACAGGCCACCATTGCCCTTGGTATATTTATGTACCGCTGTAGGATTGCTGTCAATAAGGGTGAGGTTACCTTTGTTGGTTACAACGCTGCCACTTCCCGTACCTTTAAGAACAAAGCCGTTCAAGTCCAATGTAACCGAGATGTCTTCCGGTACTACCAAGTCCTTTGTAAGCTGAAGGTTTTCCGTCAACTTGTAGGTTGCCCCGTCAATGTCCAACATGTATTTAAAGGCCGAACCGGTTACAATGTCTTCTTTCCCGTTGGGTAAGATAACCGTAATCTGTCCATTATTGATGGCACTATCTTTACTGCCTGTTGTACCGCCGTTCACGTTTGTGTTGCCACCGGGTTCTGTGTTCACATCTCCGCTGACATTTCCGCCGTTAATATCCGTATTTCCGTTGTTACCGGTGTTTACATCGTCGCCGTTTCCGCCGGCTGTGTTGTCGCCGATATTGCCGCCGTCCACGTCTAAGTCGCCTTCATTGTTGACGCCGCCGCCGTTACCGCCTGCGGTGTTGTCGGTAATTTCGCCGCCGGTTATGTTGGTTTCGCCACCATTTTCGTTATTTACGCCACCGCCGTTATTTTCGGCCGTGTTTTCGGAAATCTCGCCACCTTTAATGTTGGTCGTTCCGCCGTCTTCGGTGTTGACGCCGCCGCCGTTTTCGGCTTCGTTACCTGTGATGTTGCCGTCGTTGATGTTTGTGTTACCACCGTCACCGGTATTGATACCACCGCCGTTTCCGCCGGCTGTGTTACCGCTGATATTTCCGCCGTCCACATCTAAGTCGCCTTCATTGTTGACGCCGCCGCCGTTACCGCCTGCGGTGTTGTCGGTAATTTCGCCGCCGGTTATGTTGGTTTCGCCACCATTTTCGTTA
>JAGBSU010000154.1 GCA_017631705.1 Clostridia bacterium
TGACGACGCCGATCATCCGAAAAGCACCGAAATTCTGCCGTTTTCAGCGTGTTCGGATATGACTTCTCTGCTTATAAAAACACGCTCCGACGTAGAGTGCGGAGCGTGTATCCACCTCATCTATCGGTTAAAAACCGCAGGATTTGGCACCTTGCACGATTGCAGGTTGCCGGGCTTCACAGGGCCTGTCCCTCCGCCACTCTTGATAAGGACCTATTTACTTTGTACGGTTGTATTTTACCATGTTTTCGAAATTTGTCAAGAAAAATTTTATAACAATGTAATTGTATGGACACGGTGGAAGGTTTCGCCGCTTTCGACACGGTTAATACCTTCTTTTTTGGTGATGTCACCATCGGTATCCGGTGTGTCGGTGATACCGCACCAAGGCTCAATACACAGGTAAGGAGCATCTACTTTTGTCCAGAAGAGTAAGTAGGGGAAACCTTCAAAATCCACTTGCACACCGCGACCGGTTTTTTTGTGTCGCAGTTGCACCGAGGTGGATTTGACACATTTTTTGAAAATTAATGCATCAATTTGGAAATATTTATAGTCCATAGGTAACACGGATTGGTTTTCCATAATCAATTCCGTGTCGTAGCTTCCCATCGGGTCGGGTGTGGAAACCAAGGTTTCCGGTTGCGGGAACACAATTTCATAGTCCTGAATACCTTCGGGGCAAGCGTAGGCTTCGTGCGAGCCGATAGACATATACAGCGGTTCTTTCGCCGGATTGGTAACATCGTAGACAACATCAATGCTTTTTCCGCGAAGAGCATAGCGGATGCGTAGTTCGTATTCAAAGGGGAAAACCGCTAAACTTTTGGCGTTGGAGCGGAGTAAAAACACGGCCTCGGTTTCGCTTTGGCTTTCCACTTCAAAGGTTTCAAATTTTCCGTAGCCATGTTTGTCGAGCCGATAGGTTTTGCCGTTGTAGCGGAACTCATCGTTTTTAAGACCGCTGCAAATCGGGAACATCACGGGGGCGTGTTGGTCCCAAAACTTCGGGTCCCCCTCCCATAAATATTCGGTTCCGTTCGCGGCGGTAATCGAATACATTTCGGCACCGACCGGATTGATGGTAACCGTCATTTCTTTATTGCGTAAGGTAACCATAGTTTTAACTCCTTTTATTTTTCCGCAGTATCTGCGGTGATTTACAACACTTTTCGTATGGTAAACAGCGTGTTTATTAACGTCCACAGTGGCTTAAAAAAGGACATCGCGTTCCAAACACCGACACCGTAAAGCGATTCGCCGCCGACCAAACGGAGTTTTGCATCGTAACTGCGAGCGTCTTCAAACCACACTTCATGTGCACGCCCACTTGTGTCGGTATAACGGAAAAACGGCGATTGTGCGGTGGTGTCATACTCAATTTCGGCGCCGAATCGGCGTGCCAGTTGCAGCGCCTCGTTGTTGGAAATGGTGCGTGCTCGTTCGCCTTCGCCGCGGGGCAATGCCCAGTCATAACCGTAGTTGGGAATGCCCATAAAAATTTTATACGCAGGAATACGGCTAAGTCCGTATTGCACAACTTGTTGCACCTTGTTGATAGGAGCAATCGCCATGGGCTCGCTGTACGCATAGCCCCATTCGTAGGTCATTAATAATGCACCGTCTGCCGCGGCGCCGAGAGCACGATAATCGTGAGCCTCATATAAAAGACCTTTTTGGTTGTCGGAAGTTTTGGGAGCCAACGCCACAAACACCACCCGCCCTGTGGGGGACAGGCGTGCAGAAAGTTCTTCTACCAAAGCGGTATAGTCGGCGGCATTTTCCGGTGGAATAAACTCAAAATCTACATCCACGCCGCCGTATCCTTTTTCTAAGGTGACACGGTCTACCTCGTCGACCAAGCGGGCGCGTGCTTCGGGATTGCTCAGCATGGCGGCGGCGTTGGCACTGCTAAAACCACCGTCTTCGTCCAGTGCGGTTAATAGCATGAGGGGCGAAACAAAATTTTCTTTGGCAATGGATAGTAATTCGTCGTCTTCTGTCGGTACCAATTCGCCTTCGGGGGTGATCCCGTATCCGAAAATAGTTAAGTAGGTGAGATACGGCAACGTGTCGCGCAGTACTTCGCGGTTGACAAAGGGATAGACATACGCGTTGACGGTGAGTGTACCGAGTTTTGGTTCTCCACCCCGGAGTGTCAGCACTTGACCGACAAACAACTGTTGCGGATTGCTGATTTGTGGGTTTTGGTACAAAAGGGAATCGACTGCCACACCGGTTTGTTCGGCAATGGACAACAACGTGTCGCCGGGCATTACGGTATAGGTTGCTGTAGGCGGGATAACAAGCAAGGCTTGACCGACAACCAATGAATCATCTGCCGACAAGCCGTTGTCTTGTAAAAGTGTGGCGATGGAAATACCGTATCGCTGTGCAAGCGAGGCAACGGTTTCGCCGGATTGTACAACATGAATGGTCATGATAAACACCTCACATCAGTATATGTGAGGAATACGCTTTATTTACTCCATTTATCACACAAAGCTTGAATTTGTGCGGTGAATTTAGCCAAATCCTTGTTGGCAAAACCGCGGCAGGCTTCAATAACACGTTCCAGCCGTTTGCCGGCGGCAAGCAGTTTTAGATACGTCATGCTATCGCGACGAGAATCGGCAGCCGCTTTCTTTTTCGATAACCGACGACGGGGACCGTATTCGATCTGACGATTTTCTGTCAAATCCCATGTATCACCGCTAAACGGAGCAACGGCATCCAGCTTGTTTTCGGATTGTAAGCGTGCGGTAAAGGTTTCGCAAGAACCTTCATCGCCGTGCACCACAAACACCCGTTTGGGAGCCGGTGAGAAGGAACTTATCCAACGAAGAAGTCCTTTGTCGTCGGCATGACTGCTGATGCTGTTGATTTGTGCAATTTCGGCATTCACCGTAATGGTTTCACCAAACAAGCGCACTTCGGTAGCACCGTCTAACAGCATGCGACCGATGGTGTTTACCGATTGATACCCCACAAACACAATAGTGCTTTCCGGCCGCCACAGGTTATGCTTTAAGTGATGGCGAATACGACCGGCTTCACACATGCCGCTGGCGGAAATAATGACCTTACTGCGTTTATCGGCATTGATCAAACGCGATTCGTCGGCGGTAACGGTGGTGTAAAGTCCCGGAAATTGAATGGGATTAATCCCTTTTTCTAACAGTTCGCGGGTTTCACTGTCGTAGCAATCGAGAGCTTCCGGACCGAATAATTGTGTGGCTTGGATGGCGAGCGGACTGTCTACAACGACGGGGAAGTCGCCATGCCCGGTGACTAAGCCTTGTTCTTTAATTTGCCGAATGAAAAACAGCATTTCTTGTGTGCGCCCCACAGCAAATGCCGGAATTACCACATTACCGCCGCGGTCAAAGGTGCGTTGGATGACGGTCGCCAAGTCGGTGACATAATCTGGCGTTTCTTCGGCATGACTGCGGTTGCCGTAGGTGGATTCCATCATTACATAATCGGCATCGGCCAGATATTGCGGGTCACGCAATATCGGCTTTCCAAGGTTGCCGATATCGCCCGAAAAAACCATGCGTGTTGTGGTTTCGTTTTCGGTGGCAGAAACGGTAATAGAGGCGGAACCGAGCAAATGACCGGCATCGGTAAACGATACCGTCACCTGCGGCAATACGGAATATTCGGTGGTATAATCGCAGGCTTTAAATTGCTGTAA
>JAGBSU010000155.1 GCA_017631705.1 Clostridia bacterium
CTCGGAGGTGTCAACCACGGGATTCTGATAACAAACGCCGCTGCCATCTTTCTCTACAATATAGTTTAAAGAAGCCTCGTTGTAATAAGGCGTTGTTCCAACGGTCCAATAATCGGTGTAAACGCCGCCCCAGTTCACCGCATATGCCGAAGAGGTATCCGTGATGAACTTAGAACCGAATTCATAGGTTACGCCCGCTACCTCAACGGTCTTAGGAGTAACGTGCGCAAGGAACTCACCTGCAGGACGCTCGGGAATTGCACCGGTAAATGCAACATAGGTCGTTCCGGTGTATTTCACACCAACGCCGCCGAACGAATACGCAGGATCGGTGTTGTAGAACGAGCAGTTGTTCAAGGTGTTCGCCGCGCCGTTCGATCCGAATACGGGAGCTGCGCCACCGGAGAGGTTGATGAAGTTACAACCATCGTAAGTACGAACAGTAGAAGCCGGATGCCAAAGGAAGCCCGTTCCCGCTTTCGTTACAACGAAGGTGCAGTTACGGATTCTCTGCGTATGGCTGCTACCGCCGGTACGACCGAGCATCATCAGATAGTTCGAGGTACTGTTCGAGCTCTGGATGTACGTACCGCCGTTATAGTAAACGGAACTACCGTACAGGTCGGAGTTCAGCGCCTGAGCGTAGACAGTAAGGTTCTTACCGTAATCGGTACGGCTATCGTCGTACTCACCCCAGTGAACGTCACCGTCGATACGAACACCGGCATACGTTCCGTCATTGGTACGGAAGAGGTGGGAAACCGCGCTGGAATCCAAAACGCCGCCTTCCTTAGAGGAATAAACGAAGAACTCGTTTTGACGGATATCAAGCGCACCGGCGCCAGCATTGGAGTTCAGCGTTAAGGTGTGACCGTTCAAATCCAGACGGTAAACGGCATCTACCTTACCGATAACAGCGAAGCCCGCAGAGGTAATGTCAGCGTAGAGCACCGTTGTCGAGCCGGCTGCATTCATGTTCTGCATGTAGTTTTTGAAATCCGCGCCTGCAGAAGATGCATTGGTGTAATAGATCGCGTCACCGCCGGTTACATAAACCACGAAAAAGACCTGTTCGGTTCCCTTCGTTCCGGCTACGGTTGCCTTCACGGTTGTGCCGAGATTCTCGGACGTTACAGCCGCGGGAATGCCTTCCCACGCACTGCCGGTAACGGTATACTTATAACCCTTACCGTCATCGTCAATCCAGACAAATTCCTTGGGAAGCACGGGAGGAAGAATCGGTTCACCCTCCGCGTAGGTCTGAACAGTTCCGTCCGGATACTGAATTGTCAGTACATCGGACGACGCGCCATCCTCTGCGGCGGCCATCACGGCGAATATGCCGATGAGAAGCACCAGAGAGAGGACGAGAATGAGGAGTTTTTTGCTGTTTTTCATACTTTTCTCCTTAAATTTGATAATTTAGAATTATACACGTATATTGTAACATTTTTTTCGCAAAATTTCCATTGATAAATGCGACAATCTTTTTTGTATAAGTTGTATAATAAAAAGAAATATGGGAAAGAATGAGGGACGAAGGAAGGACAATCCCTCCGCCTCCTTTGGAGGCACCTCCCTTTACACAAGGGAGGCATCGGGGGAGCGGAGCCGTTATGATTTACAGTGGGTATTTCACCGGCGGCTAAAGTGATTAATGCATTCGGC
>JAGBSU010000156.1 GCA_017631705.1 Clostridia bacterium
CCATGCCGGCTTTAATAAGCAATGTAGCGGGCGCATAAATCGTGTATCCGGAAACGATATCGCATAAAGCGGCACCGAGCGAGCAAGCCAAAATTGCCCATGGTCCGCCGATGGCTACGGAGCCCACCAATACCATGCAATCTCCCAAATTCACGTTTCCGATAAGCGGTGTAGGGATAACAAACCACGTGGCGGTAAAGACCAAGGCACACCACATAGCGGAATGTACCAGCAGTTTGATTTTTTTATGGTTCATGGTTTTTCCTCTTTTCTAGACACATGCATATATTAATAACGAGTTTTATTATATCGCATTGACGACCGTTTGTAAAGAGTTTTCATAAAAAAGCAGGAGAGGAGAAAGTGGTTCCTGCTCTCCTGTTGGGGATTATAACACTTGATAGGTTTTGCTTTGATTACCGGCATAAGCCGATTCGACTACCTTCTGGGAGGCAATCGCATCGACAGCGGTAATCGGGATATCGCGGTTACCTAAAACGGCTTCACCGAATTGCTCAATTTCTTTGGTGTACATGTTGCCGAATTCCACTTGAATATCCAACGGTTGGATTTCCTTGCGGTTTTGGTTGGCATCGTATCCGACCGAATCATCGGCACACAACACCTCAACTGTACCGCCCTCGGCTTGTGCCAAGGTGCCTTGTGCAAAGATACTGCCTTTGGTACCGTAGAATTCTAACTTGCATTTTGCGGCATCGTCCGGAATGTTGAAGTTGGAGTCCACATAGGCAATCGCACCGTTTTCCAATCGCATCATGACCGAACCGGCATCCTCGACGCTATATTCAAAAATTTGATTGCCGCACATACCGGCGGTTTCCACGACCTCTAAACCGGTGATATAGCGAATCAGGTCAATACAATGCACGCCCATGTCCATCATAGCACCACCGCCGGACAGAGTTTTATCTTGCCGCCAGCTGTTTTCTATTTTAGGATACCAACAGGTGAATTGAGCACGCGCGGAAACAACCTCACCGATTTGTCCGGATTGCACCAACTTTTTAATCTCTTGGTGGTATGCGTGGAAGCGCATCATGAAACCGACACCGAGTTTAACACCTTGTGCCTCGCAAAAAGCGGCGATTTCTTCCGCTTCGGCAGCAGTTAAGCCGACGGGTTTTTCAATTAAAATATCCTTTTTGGCTTTGGCAGCCGCAAAAGCTTGCTCTTTATGACAGAACACAGGAGAAGCGATGTATACTGCCTGAATTTCATCTAACGCCAACAATTCTTCTATGGAATCAAAGGCATATTTTGCTTGGTATTTTTCCTTGCAACGCTCGGCGGCTTCCTTGTTTGCATCCATAACCGCCACTAATTCAGCATTGTTTGCCAACATCATGCCCGGTAAGGTGCGGCGGTCGGCAATACCACCGCAACCGATAACTCCCCATTTTATCTTCATAATATCATCCTTTTCCTTTAATACGCGCCTGATGCAAAAAACACACCAAAAAATTATTTATTGCATAAAATTAAGGATAGCACTTATTTACAATAAAGTCAATAATAAATTCAAAAATTATAGCAATATATGATTGGTGACCGGCAATAACAAATGAGGCGATTTGTCGCAATTTTAGAGGAAAAAGTGTGAATTAATTTTAAATGCCTATATTCCCCAAAAATCAAAAAAACTCAATTAATTTATCGCTTGAATTAAGAGAGGGATTTTTCGCGGGGTAATAACCGCATTTTTTTCAATGAATAATTGACATTTTATTGATTGGTGATATAATTTAAACGAAAAAAAGAAATTTTAAAGGAAGGTTTTTATGGATAAGCAAGTCGGCAATGTACAGTTGATGCAAAAAATGAACCGGCTGAAGGTTTTAGATTTTGTGCGTCATAATCGGGATGTTTCTCGTCCGAGTATTGCGGAACATACTGGCCTTTCATTGGCTTCCATTACGAACATTACTACTTATTTATTCAACCGAGGATTATTGTATGAAAGCGGTACGGAACAAGTTGGGCGTGTGGGAAGAAAAAGCACTTTGCTACGCTTTTGTGCGGAACGCTATAATTTGATATGTGTGTATATCCGTGAACAATATATTCATATTGCTTATACGGATCTGGAAGGTACGCCGTTGGAAAGCGTTCGTATCGGCACCGAGGGTCTTTCTTTCACCAATGTAACGGAGGAATTACAGGCCGCTGTCAAAACAATTGTTGATTTACACGATAAATCGCGTATTTTAGGAATTGGTGTTGCCATTTCCGGATTGGTTTTGTCAGACAGTCGATTAGTTCTGTCTTCCGGTTTAAAATGGAAATCGGTGGATATTCGTGAGTTGATTACCGCGGTGGTTGATTTGCCGGTTTTTGTGGATAATGTTTCAATGCTGAAGGCTGCTTGGCATTTTTCTCAAAAAAGGACGAATAACTTAGAAAATGCCATATTTGTTGATATGGAAAACGGCATCAGTGCAGTACAATATGTTAACGGGGAGATTGCACATTCCACATTAGGCAAAATCGGACACACCACTGTTGAAAGCGACGGTGTCGAATGTTTTTGCGGTAATCATGGGTGTTTGGAAGCCATGTGTTCTCCTGAACGCGTACTTTCCTTGTATGAACAATATGCCGGCAAACCTGCAGAGTCTCTTTCAGAAGTTGACAAATTGTGTCGGTATGAAGACGAGGCTGCCGTAAAAGCAATAGAAGAGTGCGGCAAATATTTAGGAATAGGGCTTGCTAATTTAATCAGTTTGTTTAACCCGTCTATGTTGGTTATTGATACGGGCGATTTTGAAGAGTGTTCGACATTGTTGTTGACGGCTGAACGAGAATTGCATCGTCGCACATATCCGGCATTGACTAAGAAACTATTGATTCGCCAAGTTAATGAATTTAAAGATAATATTTTATGTGGGATGGCATTTAACCTGTGTGACCGCTTGTTTAACATTTCTTTTCCCGACAATATTGTGGAATAACAAAACATCACTTGTTCGTGAGAACAAGTGATGTTTTGTTATGGATGGCAAATTTCATTAATATAACTTGTGAGATTGTCAAAACCGGTTTTGATGCCAACAAGACAATCATCGGTTCCCTCGTATTCTATAGAGAGGTAACCGGTATATCCGGCACGATTTAGAACGGCAACGCATTGTTTAACGGGAATATCTCCTTCGCCTACAGCCGTACCTTTCAGATAATTGCACTCGCGTGTTTGGAAATACCCGTCGGTAGTGCCGGCTGAAAAGGGTCGTTTAATAAAATCCTTAGCGTGTACGTGGAAGGCGTATTGTGCTACACGAGAAACTGCGTTGACGGAATCTTCGTCTGCACAAGCGAAGTTGCCGATATCCACCAATAATCCGTAGTTGGGATGATTTACTGCCAACACTAATTTTTCCATACGGTCGCTGTCTTGTGCAATATAACCGTGATTTTCTGTGCAAGTGCGAATTCCCAGCGTGGCAGCATATTCGGTAACGGCACGTGCATTGTTAGCAATGGTGGGGAGCATGAAGTCAAAAGAGCGCCCTTTTTCCAAACTCCAACAAACATCGTGGCGTAACACCGGTGCACCTAAAATAGCAGCAACATCCACTTTATCACACAAGCGTTTCACTTCTTTTGCATCGTCGTCTGCGTTGCCGGAAAATAAGTTAGCGGTAATCGTATACGCATTGATGGTCATGCCCAGACGGTTGGCTTCGGCACGAAGCTGTTTGGCATATTCCGTTTCGGTTACGCCTGCCGGTGGGGTTAAATCAATAAATTCAATGGCGCGTAAACCGATATCGTATGCCGCTTGTATCGCGGTAAGTTGTGTGAGTTTTCCTTGTCGAATATATTGCGAAAAAGAATAAGAAGAAACCGAAAGTTGCATTATTGAATAATCACCTCATGACCCGTTTTGGCAGATTTTAAATAGCACTTTAGCCTCCAAAAAACAAACAGAATGGCAGAATAACAGAAAAGTATATTGCTTTTCTTTTGTCTTTATTTTATAATAATCGCAAAAGGCTGTCAACAACTAATCTTGCAATGTGAAAGAAGGGATTAAACGTGGTAGTGTCGGCTGTGATTGTAGCGGCAGGCGGTTCAACGCGTATGGGAAAGCCGAAACAGTTTTTGGAAATCAACGGCTGTCCGCTCATTGTGTATACGCTCAAAGCGTTTGAACAATGCGACAGAGTGGATGATATAGTGCTTGTTGCACGAAAAGAAGACTTTGCCACCATGGAACATCTCATCGAGCAATATAATATCCAAAAAATAAAAAAAGTGGTTGCCGGCGGCGACAGCCGTCAAGAATCGGTTTGGAATGGTGTTTCGCTGTGTGATACGGCAGATTACGTTGCCATTCACGATGGTGCTCGCCCGCTGATAACACCTGCCTTGATTACCAAAGCAATCACAGCGGCAGTGGAATGCGGTGCAGCGGCACTTGGTGTTCGTGTTAAGGATACCGTCAAACGAGTGGACGCTAACGGTTTTATTTTGGAAACACCACCGCGTGAACAATTGTGGAACGTGCAAACTCCCCAAATTTTTAAGTATTCTTTATATGAAAAAGCGGTGGCATTTGCCACTGAAAATCATTTAACAGTTACCGATGACTGTCAAATGGTGGAGGCGCTTGGCGTTCCTGTTCGCCTGATTGAGGGCGATTATACTAACATTAAAGCGACAACACCGGAAGATATACAAGTGGCAAAGGAGTGGTTATCATGAGTTTTCGAATCGGTCACGGATATGATGTTCACCGATTGACAGAAAATCGGTTGCTCATATTGGGTGGAGTTACGATTCCGTATGAAAAAGGATTGTTCGGTCATTCCGATGCCGATGTATTGGCTCATGCCATTGCGGATGCTTTGCTGGGTGCGGCAGCACTCGGCGATATCGGCGGCATGTTTCCCGATACTGATGCACGGTATGCCGGTGCGAATAGTTTGAAATTGTTGAGCGAGGTTATTGAAGCGGTAAAACAAGCAGGATATATACCGGTGAATATTGATGCAACTGTACTCGCACAAGCTCCAAAACTAAAACCGTATATCGTTACCATGCGTGAACAATTGGCACAAGCTTGTGGAATGAACATGAATGACATCAGCGTAAAAGCCACCACAGAAGAGGGGTTAGGCTTCACCGGTACCGGTGAAGG
>JAGBSU010000157.1 GCA_017631705.1 Clostridia bacterium
ATACCAATATATGCCCGCCCGCGGCGGTGTATACCGGCAATCCCACCATTCTCGATCATCACCTTCTGTTCCTGCCCAAAACATACCGTTCCACTGTGCCGTTTCTTCCTCTCGGTGAACAAACCACGCCGCTGTGCAAGCCCATTCTCTCGGCAAGCAAATCCGAAACGTCACTTCATGTCCTTGTTCCACCGCACCAAACGGCGAACGATATCGTGTGTCACGCGAAATAAACATTATAAACCGTACCCCTTTCCCTTTGCAAATGGATTTCTTATAAAATGGTTGTACATTTTTCCTTTTTTAGATATAATAGAACTATCAAAACACAAACGAGGTGTTTTTTGTGAAATTATTATGTGTCTGTACCGGCAATATATGCCGCAGTCCTATGTTGGAAGAATTGTTGCGCCACGAATTTGAAAAACGCGGTGTTACCGACGTATCCGTTTCCAGTGCCGGTGTCGGCACGTACGATGGCGCTCCTGCTTCCGAGCATGCTGTAACAGTCATGAAGGAACTTGGCTTTGATATTTCGGGGCATCGTTCTCGTCAAGTAACTCCCGCCATTATCGCCGACACGGATGTTTTTATCGCACTTTCTCCGGAACACGGTATTACTCTTGCATTCCAATACGGTGCCGATCCGGAAAAGATTTTAACCGTCGGTGCCGGTATCCCCGACCCTTACGGTAGAAACTTGGCAACCTATCGCTCTTGTGTGGAGTTGTTGGTTGAATCGTTACCGCAACTACTCGACGATGTGAACGCCTTATGAAAATAACTGTTGTTCCGATGACCGACGAACATATTCCGGCACTTGCTCGGCTAGAAGCGCTGTGCTTTGCCGACCCATGGAGTGAATCGGCTTTACATGAAGAACTCGACAACCCTTGTTCGCACTTTTTAACCGCCCTTGTCGATAACAAGGTTGTTGGATATTTGGGTTGCCACCACATTGCCGACGAAGGGTTTATTGCCAACATTGCCGTCTCTCCTGCCATGCGGCGACAAGGTGTTGCCCGTGCGTTGGTATCTTCCGCCATCGAAAACGGCTCTTCGTTATCACGTTTAACGTTAGAGGTGCGGCAATCCAACGCTGCTGCCATTGCTTTGTATCAATCTTTTGGGTTTGTAGGCGAGGGCGCTCGCCCCCGTTTTTACAGCCATCCCACAGAGGATGCCCTTATATACAGTTATTATTATCCCAAATCGGAGTGATAAAAACCCATGAACATTTTAGCCTTTGAGTCCTCTTGTGACGAAACCGCTGTTGCCGTTGTTAAAGACGGTCGAACACTGCTTTCCAGCGTTATTGCCTCACAAGTGGAAGAACATAAATTATACGGCGGTGTTGTTCCGGAAATTGCCAGTCGCCGCCACACCGAAGCCATCAGCAACCTCACTGGGGCCGCGTTAGACGAAGCGAAGATGACGCTTTCGGGGATTGATGCTATTGCCGTCACCTATGCACCGGGTCTTATCGGTGCATTGTTGGTCGTTGTAAACTTTGCTAAGAATTTAGCGTATGCTACCGGTTTACCGTTAATTCCCGTACATCACTTGCGCTCACACATCGCCGCTAACTACTTGGCTCACCCGGATTTGAAACCGCCGTTTTTGTGTTTGGTTGTTTCCGGTGGTCATAGCCATATCGTCCGTGTAGAAGACTATACCCGCTTTACGGTTTACGGTCGTACCCGTGACGATGCCGCCGGCGAATGCTTTGACAAAGCCGCACGCGCGATGGGGCTACCCTACCCCGGCGGCATTCATTTGGATAAGTTGGCACAAACCGGCAACCCGCAAGCTTTTAGGTTACCTCGCCCCCGCGTAGAAGGCTGTCCACACGATTTTAGTTTCTCCGGTTTAAAAACAGCGGTTATCAATTTACTGCATACTGCTGAACAACGCGGCGAGATTGTTAATCACGCCGACCTTGCCGCTTCCTTTCAACACACTGTTTGCGATATTTTGTCGTCGCACGTGTTGGCCGTCGCTAAGGAAACCGGCGACAAGACCATCGTTCTTGCCGGCGGCGTTTCTGCCAATTCCGGTTTGCGCGCTCGTATGGAAGACCTCTGCAAGCAAAACGGCTTGCAATTATATTCTCCCCCGCTTTCTCTTTGCGGTGACAATGCCGCCATGGTCGGTGCACAAGGGTATTACGAATACTTGGCGGACAATCTTGCCGACACTTCGCTTAACGCTTATGCCACCATGCCGATTGAAAACGCTTGATTTTTAAAAGAAGACCGCTTTGGGCTCCCCCACATAGGGATTCCTTGGTGTTCTTTTTTTTGTTAAAAATTTTATCTTTTCCAAAAAATTCACAATTCGTTATTGAATTTGCAATCATCATTGGGTATAATGTTAATTAGTGGAAATTTGGTTTTTATTTCCTAGCTTGAAAGGAGAGTATCAATACTATGAAAAACGCTTTGACAACCAACCCTTCCGTCCTGAAATGGATTGAAGAAAAAGTTGCCTTAACTCAACCGGACAATATTCTGTGGATTGACGGTTCGGAAGAACAATTAGAAGCTTTGCGCGCTGAGGGTTGCAGCACCGGCGAATTGCAAAAACTTAACGAAGAAAAATTGCCCGGCTGCTATTTGCATCTTTCTGCACTCAACGACGTTGCTCGTGTAGAAGGCCGTACCTTTATCTGCTCGGAAAAAGAAGAAGATGCCGGCCCCACCAACCACTGGATGGCTCCTGATAAAGCTTATGCTTTGTTGGAAAACATTGCCCGTGGTGCTTATAAAGGCCGCACTATGTATATCATTCCTTATTCCATGGGTCCTGTCGGTTCTCCGTTTGCCAAATACGGCATTGAACTTACCGACTCTATCTACGTGGTTCTCAGCATGGCTATCATGACCCGTATGGGCAAAGAAGTATATGCCGCTTTGGGCGATAGCAACGACTGGGTTCGCGGTTTACACTGCAAATGCGACATCGACGAAGAAAAACGTTACATTTGCCACTTCCCGCAAGATAATACCATTATCTCGGTTAACTCCGGTTACGGCGGAAACGTGTTGCTCGGCAAAAAATGCTTTGCTTTGCGTATCGCTTCCAACTTGGGTCGTCAAGAAGGCTGGCTGGCTGAGCACATGCTCATCCTCGGTCTTGAAAACACCGAAGGCAAAACCACCTATATTGCCGCTGCTTTCCCCTCTGCTTGCGGCAAAACCAACTTGGCTATGTTGATTCCGCCGGAAATCTACCGCGAAAAAGGCTACAAAGTTTGGTGTGTCGGCGATGATATTGCTTGGATGCGCATTGGTGCCGACGGTCGTTTGTGGGCTTGCAACCCCGAAAACGGTTTCTTCGGCGTTGCCCCCGGCACAAACATGAAGTCCAACCCCGACGCTTTGATTTCCACCCAAAAGAACACCATCTTCACCAACGTTGTTCATAACTTGGACGATAACACGGTGTGGTGGGAAAGCATGGATAAGAATCCTCCTAAAAACGCCGAGAACTGGAAGGGCGAAAAATGGGATTGCACCGATGGCTCCAAGGGCGCTCATCCGAACTCCCGCTTCACCGCTCCGGCAAAGAACTGCCCTTGCGTTTCTTCGGAATTTGATTCTCCCGCCGGTGTTCCGATTTCCGCCATTGTGTTTGGCGGTCGTCGTGCTAAAACTGCTCCGCTGGTATATCAATCCCGCGACTGGAACCACGGTGTCTTTGTTGGCTCCATCATGGCGTCTGAAACTACCGCTGCCGCAACCGGCGCTGTCGGTGTTGTCCGCCGTGACCCCATGGCCATGTTGCCGTTCTGCGGTTACCACATGGGCGACTACTTTGCTCACTGGATTGAAATGGGCAAAAAGCTCGGCGAAAACGCTCCTAAAATCTTCAACGTTAACTGGTTCCGCACCGACGACGAAGGTAACTTTGTATGGCCCGGCTTCGGTGACAACCTGCGTGTGTTGGAATGGATTGTTCGCCGCTGCGAAAACAATGCCGACGCAAAAGAAACCGCTATCGGTTACGTTCCGTTTGCCGAGGACATCAATTTGGACGGCTTGAAGGATTTTGATATCGAAACCCTCAAAACCATTTTGGAAGTTGATAAAGATTTGTGGCGCGCCGAAATCGACGGCATCGCCGAGTTCTATGCCAAATTTGGCAACAAACTCCCCGCTACCTTGGAAGCAGAGTTTGCTACTCTCAAAAACAATCTGAAATAAAAACCTTTAACAGGCGCCCTTTTGGGCGCCTGTTTTTGTATAAACGAAAAGCCGTCCGTTATAAAAACGGACGGCTTTGTTTTTGAAATCTTATTGATGTTCTTCGATGTATGCCACTACTTCGGCAACGGTTTGAAGTTTTTCAATTTCCTCGTCGGAAATCTCCACATCAAATTCGTCTTCCAACGACATCAACATATCCACAACGTCTAACGAATCGGCACCCAAATCCTCCATGATGTTCGTCTCGGGGGTAATGGTGTCTTCTTCGACATCAAATTGCGTACTCAGAATTGCTTTTACTTTTTCAAGAACCATTTGCTCTCATCCTTCCAAAAAACTTATAGCTGGTGTTAACAGCCTATATGAAAATAGTATTCATATTTAAGGCATTTGTCAATCACCTTTTGAAAAAATTTTTAACTTTTTACGGTTTTTTCTCAAATTTCGTTGCTTTCGAGTATTAGTTCAAACAATTCTTGTAACCGCTCGGTCTGTCCGGAAAGATACAAAAATCCAAACAACGCCTCAAAACCGGTAGCCTTGTGGTAATCGCCGCCGGTGCGCGACGTGTGCGCGTTTCGCCCGCGACGATATACCAAAGCCTCTTGCTCGGTCAGTTGCGAAAAAATCTTATCCAGCGCCGCCGCCTGCGCTTCGGCACGCACTTGTTTTACCGCTAATTGATGCAATTCTTTGTTTGGACGATTTGCCAAACAGACCAACCGTTCCCGCACCATAATCTCATAAACGCCGTCACCGACAAATGCCAAATTCAGTGGGCTGACCGTATGAAGGTCCACATCCATTGGGAATAATCTATTCATTGTACGTTACTCCACAAAATCAAATTCAAAATCATAAATACTGACAGTGTCACCCTCGCACACGCCAGCTTCTTCCAATTGCCGAATTACACCGGAAGATTGCAATACCTTTTCAAAATATTGTAACCCGTCGGGTTCACGAATGTTAACCGTTTGCAACAACCGCAACAACCATTCGCCTTCCACGAAAAACACACCATCGTGCTTTTCAATGCGAACCGCACGGTCTTTAAGCGCGTTGAGATCCGGCAACGGTGCCGCCTCGGCTTCGAATTCACGAATCGGCGGTAACTCTGCCAATTGTGCGGCACAATACTGTACCAACTCCTGCGTTCCGTGAGCAATTGCTGCCATTAACGGGAAATATTTAAAACCCCGTTCCGTTATCGCTTTTTCAAAAGCTTCCAGCTGCTCGTCGGTTGCCAAGTCACACTTGTTACCGGCAACCACCATCGGCCGTGTGGCCAATTCCGGATTAAACTGTTGAAGTTCACGGTTGATGGTATCAAAATCTTCCAGCGGGTCGCGCCCTTCACTGCCGGCAACATCCACTACATGAATGAGCAACCGACAACGCTCTACGTGGCGCAAAAACTCATGCCCTAAACCGACACCTTCGCTGGCACCCTCAATGACACCGGGAATATCCGCCATCACAAACGATGCACCCTCATCCACGCGCACCACACCAAGTACCGGTGTAATGGTGGTGAAATGATAGTTGGCAATTTCAGGCTTTGCTTCGCTGATAACCGAAATTAAGGTGGATTTCCCTACGTTCGGGAACCCAAGCAAGCCAACGTCCGCCAACAGTTTTAACTCTAAGCGAACGTCAAATTCCTCGCCGGGAGTTCCCGGTTTGGCAAAACGCGGCACTTGCCGTGTCGGCGTGGCAAAATGGGAATTTCCCCAACCGCCTCTGCCGCCTTTGGCAGCAATAAACGGCTCATCGCTCGACATATCTGCCATCAACCTGCCGGTTTCGTTGTCGTATATCAGCGTTCCGCGAGGAACCGGAATAATCAAATCCTCGCCCGAACGACCAAAGCAGCGCTTTGCACCGCCATTGCCGCCGGCCGGAGCATTGAATTTTCGTTTATAGCGAAAATCCGACAACGTATTGCTGCCATCTTGTGCAACAAAAACGATATTGCCGCCTCTGCCGCCGTCGCCACCATCCGGGCCGCCGGCTGCCACATATTTTTCACGATGAAACGACACGGCACCGTTGCCGCCGCTTCCCGCTTTAATGTGTATCGTAGCCTTATCAATAAACATAGCCGTTATCCTTTACTGTTCGTTACGAAAAAAGCCTTGCCGCGAACACGGCAAGGCTTTTGCTCTTTATTGTTCTGCCGTATAAACGCTGACACGTTTACGGTCTTTGCCCATACGCTCAAAACGAACCGTTCCGTCCGCTTTGGCAAACAAGGTATCATCCGAACCGATACCAACATTTTGGCCAGGATGGATGTGGGTACCGCGTTGACGCACTAAGATGTTGCCGGCCAAAACGAATTGACCGTCAGCACGTTTGGCACCAAGACGTTTGGATTCGGAATCACGACCGTTTTTCGTGGAACCCATACCCTTTTTATGAGCAAACAACTGAATATTAATTTTCAGCATTTCGTTACACCTCCGTTTGTTGTACCTGTATATACTGTGGATATTGGGCAGACAGCCCGTTTACATGGAGCATAAGCCCCTGCAGAATAACTTGTACCGTTTGTTCATCGGCTTGCTTGACAGATAAAGTGAGCAAGCCCTCGCTTTCGTGTACATCGGCGTTACAACCGCACACATCGGTAACGGTATTTGCCGCCATGTATACAGCTGAGGAAACAGCCGCACAAACAATATCTTTTCCCAATGCTTCGGCACCGGCGTGCCCGCGAACGGAAAACCCGCAAAGGCGACCGTCACGCATTAGGAATTCTGCACAAATCATTCTTCTGCCGCCGCTGCTTCAGCCTTCGGCGCACGCGGTGCTCTGGCATGGATGCCTTCAATTTGCACCTTTGTGTAGGGTTGACGATGACCCATGGCACGTTTGCTGCCCTTCTTAGGACGATAGGTGAACACGCGAATTTTTTTGCCTTTTCCGTTTTTCAGCACTTGGGCGTCAACGTAAGCGCTCTTGATAAACGGAGAACCGATTTTCAGTTCTTTGTCGTTGTGCAAAGCTACCACTTTGTCGAATACCACTTTGCTGTCTTCGGCTGCATCCAATTTTTCGATAAACAGAACATCGCCGTTCTGTACCTTGTATTGTTTGCCGCCGGTTTCAATAATGGCGTACATACTTTGTACCTGCCTTTTCTTATAGACTCGCTGCGCTCGGGCGCTATGCTTATGGTGTTTTGCACGCGACAAAACACCGCCCGGAACAAGCGGCAAGCGATAGTATAGCATAGTTTTTTGCTGCTGTCAACTGCTTTTTATAAATTTATAGCATTTTTGCGCGCAACGCTTCACTTGATAACGGTGATAAGTCCGACGGCGCAATATCCAGTACCGTTCTGCACCCACTTTCTCCGCGTTGTGCCAAACGATAAACGGCGCGAGCGTACGCCGCCAACACGTTTGCCGTAAACTCCGGATTAGAATCCAGTTGCAAACGATATTCAATTAGTTGCCGGTGTTCGTTGTCGGCACCGGTTGTTCCGCCGCAAAGCACGACGCCACCGTGCGGCAACCCGCTGTGATTGGCTTTCAGTTCTTCTTCGGTAACAAATGTCACCGTGGTATGGTAATCCGCAAAATAATTGGGCATTGTTTTTATTTGTTCGGCGATTTTTTCCTTGTCGGCACCCTCTTCTACCACCACGAAACATTCACGCGTGTGCTTATCGCCGGTTGTCAACGTCGGCGCTTCGCCGTTTCTTACGGCCGTTAATGCTTTTTCGCACGGCACGGTATATTGACGGGCATCCTTGACACCGTCAATGCGGCGAATCGCATCGGAATGTCCTTGGCTGACGCCTTTTCCCCAAAACGTGTAATCCACACCGTTCGGTAACACGGCAGAGGCATATACACGATTAAGAGAAAACAGTCCGGGGTCCCAACCGGCGGAAATTAAGGCAACATGCCCGCTTTCCTTTGCTGCTTCGTCCACCGCGCTGAAATGCGTATTAATCGCCGCATGGGTATCAAAACTATCTACCACGTGAAAGTTTTGTGCCAACTGCGGTGTCATCTGCGGCAAATCGGTGGCACTGCCACCGCAAATCACCAAAACATCCACACTGTCTTTAAATTCCAAAATGCGGTCGGCGGCATATACCGGCACTCCCTCTGTCAACAACGAAAGACTTTCGGGCGGACGACGAGTGAACACGCCCATAAGTTCCATATCCGCGTTTTGGCGAATGGCCAATTCCACGCCCTTTCCCAAATTTCCGTAACCGTAGATACCAATTTTCATAAACTTTCTCCTTTATTTCATAAAAAAGTCAAACAACGGGCAAAGTAAGCACGGCAACAGTATCGCCGGCAAAAAGTTTGCCACCTTGATTTTTGTAATGTTCAGTAAATTGAGCGCCAACCCGATAATTAACAGCGAACCGACACACGTCATTTCAGCGACAACTACCTCTGTCAGGTACGGTTCCACCGCACGAGCGAGCAACGTGATACTTCCTTGGTATACCAAAACCGATAGCGAGGAAAGTAACACCCCCGCACCAAGCGTTGCCGTAAACACCACCGCCGAAATCGCGTCCAATATCGCTTTGATGTACTGCGTTTCGTGGTTACCGGTCAACCCGCTTTGCAACGGCCCTACAATCGCCATTGTTCCAATACAAAACAACAAACTGGCGCTGACAAAGCCATGCGCTAACGACGGTCCGCTTCCATCTTCTTTGCGAAATTTCTTTTCCACCGCTTCGCCCAAGCGTGTCACCGCGCGGTCAATGTCTAATAGTTCGCCCAAGGCAGCACCGACAACCACCGACAAAACCGCTATCAGCATGTTTTCTCCTGCAAGACAGCCATCTATGCCGATGTATAACACACATAAGCCGACACCGGTCATTAACGCGCCGGCAAATCGTTCCGGTAACCCTTTACGCAACAAAAGTCCTATAAAACTGCCAATCAGCACGGCAACCATATTCACAATCGTGCCCGTCATACTTCCCAATCGGTATATCCCCTTTGTATTTTTTGCTGTTTTTATACTCTTTGTTTATTTTCGTCTTGCCTTTTCCATTCGTTTTGTGGTACAATGCCTTATAGTTCATAAGTTTAGCAAGGAGGTGACGTCAAACGAACACACGTCGCATACATGCCGTGGACGAAATCCGCGGACTTTGTGTTTTGTTAATGGTGTTTTTTCACGCCTTTTTTGTCGGCGGATTTTTATTTGACGTTTCCTTGTTTGCTATGTTGTTTG
>JAGBSU010000158.1 GCA_017631705.1 Clostridia bacterium
TAAACCACGCATCTGCATAGAACGAGCCGGACGCCAAGGTTGACGGTGTGTATGCCGCGTTTGCGCCAAGCACCTCCCCGTCCTCGTCTCGCCACGAATTGAACCCGTATCCGTCCGCCGCCGTCGCCGTGATCGCGCCAGCCGTCTCACCCACACTGAACACCTCCGTCTTCATCGCATTAGCCCCATCGACCGTTCCTGCCTTTTCCGGTCGCGCCCTGAACACCACAGTAATGCCCGTTTCAGCCTTCGGCGCAACAGGCTGCACCGCTCCCAGCGTAAACGCGCCTACTGGACGGACATTGCCGAGCGCATCAGTGATGCAACTGGTATTGTCGCTGTCGTTTCCATCGCGCGTTTTGCCGCCGGACATTGAAGCGCCGGGAAAGTACGCCAGGATGTGAAGATTATAACGTGATGTTTTTTGCTTTATATCAAACGACCGCCGTATCATCGGCGTAAGTGCGCCGCACCGCATTACCGGCACCGAATCACCTTCCGCAAGATACCGCAACGGCTCAAGTAGAGGGTCTTCACCAGACACCGACCCGCTCTTCCATACCCGCGGCGGCATCAGCATTTCCGGGGAACGAACTATGCAGTTCGCAATTTCCACCGCATTGCCGTCCTTGTTTCCGTACGCCATCACGCGAGGCGTGTTCACCGCCGCACCGGTCGCCCACAGAATAGAATTCGCCACAAACGAGCATACATTTGTATAATCCGCGCCGGCATCCACTACATCCGGCAGAGGTGTCGAACCCGAGAACGTGCAGTTGAAACACGATACATAGCGTCTCTTGCCCATATCATCCCCCGCCTGCTTGACGCTGATTACCGCGCGTGAAGCATACACGGCACAGGTATCCGGAGCCGTTACGGACACCTCGTTGTCAAAGAACGTGCAGTTGACGAACTGCGTAAGGTTGCGCCCAACCACCGGTGCCACGAAAACCTCTTCTGAGGTCTCATCCGCCACCACCTCCAGCCTATTCGAAAACACAGTGGAGTTCTCCAGCGTAAATCGGTAATCAGTAGCCCCGCCGATAAGCGAACAGCGAAGCGGATTGGGAGAAGACGACTTGATCATATTGCGTGCGACAGTCCAACCGTCAAAACGGCAGTTGCCAACGCCGATTCCCACCAACGGAAACGCATGTCCGATATTCGACCCTCCCGCCCAGCATGCGTTAGCCACAAATTTAAGACCGCGCAATGCATCTGCCTTTGCCTGCAATCCTGTGCAATACGGCACCGACATCACAGTCGAAGCATTCTGCCACTCACCGCGGTTTCTAATCACAATGTTGCGTTCGAAATGACAATCCCTCATCTGGATGCGGTTACCCACCTTGATAGCCGATGCGGATTCCGCTGCCGTAAACTGGTATTTGTGATATCTGGCATTACCGAGGAACGTGCAGTTCGACAGCGTTACCGAAGCATAACTGGTCATCCCCATCGCAGCCGTGCGCGTGCCGCGGCAGTACTCCACGCAAAGATTATCTGCA
>JAGBSU010000013.1 GCA_017631705.1 Clostridia bacterium
CCGGAGGACACGCGTTTTTCAACAATTTTTTCAATGCCGTCAAACGCACCGCCGAGTATAAATAAAATGTTAGAGGTGTCGATTTGAATGAACTCCTGTTGCGGGTGCTTTCGCCCACCGCCGGGAGGAACATTGGAAACGGTTCCCTCCAAAATTTTCAGTAAAGCCTGCTGAACACCTTCGCCGCTGACATCACGCGTAATCGAAGGATTTTCACTCCGACGAGCAATTTTATCGATTTCATCCACGTAGATGATACCGCGTTGTGCACGTTCCACATTGCCTTCTGCCGCTTGTAATAAGCGCAATAAGATGTTTTCCACGTCTTCGCCCACGTAACCGGCCTCGGTTAACGTGGTCGCATCGGCGATAGCAAACGGCACGTTTAAGGTCTTGGCAAGCGTTTGTGCCAAGGCGGTTTTACCCACACCGGTCGGACCAAGCAATAAAACGTTGCTTTTGCCGAGTTCAACGTCGGTGCTATCCCCCATGAAAATACGCTTATAGTGATTATACACCGCCACCGACAAAGTAATCTTGGCGGCTTCTTGACCGATAACATATTCGTCTAATGCTTTTTTTAATTCTTTGGGAGTCGGTAACGTAAAAGAGGTTTCTGAATCCAAAGAACGCTTTTGGGAGAAGTGAGCACCATCCTCCAAAATGTCGCTGCACAGCTCAACGCATTCGTTGCAAATATACACACCGGGACCGGCAATCAAGCGATATACCTCGTCTTGGGCTTTTCCGCAAAAGGAACAACACACGGTGCGGTTATCTTCATTTTTCGGCATACACTCACCCCTCTTTCTGTATGATTTTTACCATTCGTTAAACGCGTTTTTCAATCACCTTGTCGATTAAACCGTATTTAACGGCATCCTCAGCGGTCATCCAATTATCGCGGTCGGTATCTTTTTCAATAACTTCTAACGGTTGACCCGTCATTTGCGATAACAACGTGTTCATACGATTGCGAATAAACAAAATGTGTTCGGCTTGAATTTTAATGTCGCTGGCTTGACCTTTGGCACCGCCGAGCGGTTGATGAATCATAATCTCACTATTCGGCAATGCCAAGCGTTTGCCCTTGGCACCAGCGGCTAACAGAAAAGAGCCCATACTTGCCGCCATACCGATACAGATAGTAGAAACATCGCATTTGATAAACTGCATCGTATCGTAAATGGCCATGCCGGCAGAAATAGAACCACCGGGACTGTTGATATACAGATGAATGTCTTTATCGGGATCTTGACCTTCTAAATACAACAATTGTGCTACCACCAGCGATGCGGTCGCATCGTTTACTTCATCTGACAGCATAATAATACGGTCATTCAATAAGCGAGAAAAAATATCATAACTGCGCTCCCCACGACTGGTTTGTTCCACAACATAAGGGACTAAACTACTCATGCTCATTCATCCTTTCCGTGCACTAATATGGGCAACTATTTCAAAACTTAATCTTCTTTTTTGGCTTTAGTGGCTTTTTGCGGTTTCACAGCATTCGCTTTCACCAAATCCATTGCTTTGGAAACTGCTAAGTCTTTGGACAATTCTTCTTTCGGGATAAAGGATTTAATCTTTTCGACTTCCATTTGATATTGTTCTGCATATTTGGCAAATTCCGCTTCCAAATCCTCTTCGGTGGGAACGATGTTTTCCACAGCAGCAATCTTTTCAAGTGCTAAACGCACTTTGACAGAACGCTCTGCTTGCTCACGGAAGCCTTTGCGGAATTCTTCTTCGCCCATACCGGTATATTTAAGATAGGTTTCCAAATTCAAACCTTGGGCTTGCATGCGATATTCGAATTCGCGAACACTTTCCGTCACGCGGTTTTCGTACATAGCTTCCGGAATTTCGCCTTTGAGATTTTCGATTAATTGATTCAACAATTCGGTTTCAAAAGCTTCTTCTGCTGCACGGTCTTTTTGTTGTTTGATTTTGGCTTTGATATCGGCTTTGAGTTCGTCCAATGTATCGAACTCGCTGCAATCCTTGGCAAAATCATCGTTGAGTTCCGGCAATTCTTTTACTTTGATTTCGTGCAATTTGCATTTGAACACAGCCGGTTTGCCAGCCAATTCGGTGGCGTGATAATCTTCGGGGAACGTGACGTTAACGTCGAATTCTTCACCGGAGTTTTTGCCAACGATTTGCTCTTCAAAGCCGGGGATAAATTGATGTGAACCCAGCACCAAGGAATAGTTTTCAGCTTTACCGCCGTCAAATGCTTTGTCATCCACATAACCGTCAAAATCAAATACCACGGTATCGTCCATGGCGGCGGCACGGTCTTCCACCGTTACCAAGCGGGAATTGCGGTCCCGCATTTTGGCAAGCTCCACCTTGATTTCGTCTTCTTTAACGGAAACGGCTTTTTTAGCTGCTTTAAGACCTTTGTATTCGGTGACTTCCACTTCGGGTTTCACGGTGATAACGGCTTTGAAGCACAAACCTTCTGCACCGACGGAAGTAACGTCAAAATCGATTTTGTCTTCCACATATTCATAACCGGATTCGCGAATTGCTTCGTCCAATGCACTGGGATAAATCGCATTGACGGCATCCTCGTAAAATACACCGGTGCCGAAAATCTTTTCGACATAAGCACGGGGTGCTTTACCTTTACGGAATCCGGGAATATTCATTTTCCCGATATTTTTTTTGTAAGCAGCGGAAACTGCTTTTTCAAACTCGGCGGCGCCGACTTCAATTTCCAACTCTACGCGGTTGGTTTCGACTTTGTTTGCTGTTTTCAGTGACATTTGTTTTGCCTCCTACGCTTTTGAAATCCATATGTTTTGCTATTATAACATATATTATCAAAAAATGCTACTATAATTTTATGATTTTTCGGTGTTTTTTAAAAAAATTAAGAAATTAACAACGGACAAAAGGAAAGTGCATCGCACGAAGTCAGTTGCAGGCGAATTCCTTCCCATTCCCCTTGCATCGCTTGGTGTATGCCGGCACCGTGA
>JAGBSU010000159.1 GCA_017631705.1 Clostridia bacterium
GTAGACGGTGGTATGACCGATAATATTCGCTTTGCGTTATACGGTGCCGAGTATACCCTACTCCCCTGCAATAACGTAGAGAAAGAACGCACCATGCAATGTTCTGTGGTGGGACGTTGTTGCGAAAGCGGCGATATCATCGCTGAAAATATCCGACTGCCCGAAACCATAAAACGCGGTGATTTGTTAGCGTGTCTGACCACCGGTGCATATCATTATTCCATGGCTTCCAACTACAACCGTCTACCCCGTCCGCCGATTGTGATGTTGCGCGGCGGTGAATCAACGGTAGCGGTACGCCGCGAAACCGTACAGGATGTCTGTGCATTGGACGAATAGGACTGTCAAAGCCTGTCGAAAAAGCACTTGACAACCTGTTCACAGTATGTTAACATTTAGAAGATAGAGGTGCGAACGTCATCAGTAATGCTCGTTGTTTCGGCATTGTGCGAGCGTGAAAGGGGCGTTTGCCGAAGTGTAAAATCGCTGCCGAAGCGGTTTTATGCTGGCAGTATTCAAAACATGGCTACTGCTGTCACGCAAAAGTGGAGCGCTATCTTCGACGAGTACTATTTTGTCACGATAACCCGCTTGTGCGTGTTATCGTGATTTTTTTATTGGAGGAGTTCTAATGACAGCGAAAAAAATTGTTCCCAAGATTCTCATTATCGCGTTTGTTATTGGTTTTGGTGTATTGTGCGCCTTTACCGGTAACGTCACAAGCCCGGTAGGAACGCTGTGGTCTTTGTTTCCGCCGGTAATTGCCATCGGTTTGGCATTGCTGACAAAAGAGGTATATTCCTCGTTGTTTGTCGGTATCGTTGCGGGTGGTTTATTGGCAACCGGCTTTAACCCGATTCACACTGTCGACTCTATCGTCAGCAATGGATTGATTTCCGCCGTTTCCGGTAGCGCTGGTATCTTTGCCTTTTTGGTGTTGCTCGGCATCATTGTTGCTCTGCTCAACAAAGCCGGCGGTTCGCAAGCGTTTGGTAACTGGGCAGCCAAACACGTGAAAGGTAAAATCGGTGCTGCTATCGCCACCTTTATCTTCGGTGTTTTGATTTTTATCGACGACTATTTCAACTGCCTTACCGTCGGTGCTGTGATGCGCCCCGTGACGGACAAAGCTAAGATGTCGCGTGCAAAACTTGCCTATATCATTGATGCTACCGCCGCACCGGTGTGCATGATTGCTCCGATTTCTTCGTGGGCCGCCGCCGTGTCCGGTTATGCACCCGATGGTCAAGGTCTTTCCTTGTTCATTCAAGCAATTCCCTACAACTTCTATTCTTTGATGACTTTCGTGTTCATCATCGCTTTGACGCTGATGAAGTTCGACTACGGTCCCATGAAGTTGCATGAAAAGAACGCCGAAAACGGCGACTTGTTCACCTTCGGCGGTAAAGAAACCGAAAACGAAGAGGAAGAAGAAGTAGTCGAAAACAAACGCGCTCGCGTGGTCGACTTAATCGTTCCGATTGTGGTTTTGATTGCTCTTTGCGTGTTCTCGCTCTTCTACGTTGGTAGATGCATGGGCGAAGAATGGGTGTTCAAGTCCGCGAGTTACGATGCTTCCCTCAACTTTGTTGACGCGTTCTCCAACACCGATGCCACTGTCGGTTTGCCGTGGGGCGGTTTGGTCGCTTTGGTGTTTACCATGATTTATTTCGTGGCTCGTCGTTTGGTTACTTTCAAAGAAGCCATGGCTTGCATTCCGAAAGGCTTTATCGCTATGGTTCCCGCCATCTTAATCCTCACCATGGCTACCAGCCTTAAAAACATGACCAGCCTTTTGGATTCTTCCAAATTCGTGGAAGCTACCTTGGCAAACGTCAGCGGTCTTGACAACTTCTTGCCCGCTATCATCTTCTTGGTGGCTTGCGGTATTGCTTTTGCTACCGGTACGTCGTGGGGTACTTTCGGTATCTTGATTCCGATTGTTTTGGCTATCTTCCCGGTCGGCAGCCCGCTCGGTGTCATGAGCATGTCTGCTTGCTTGGCCGGTGCTGTGTGCGGTGACCACTGCTCCCCCATTTCGGATACCACCATCATGTCCTCTGCCGGTGCTCAATGCAATCACATCAACCACGTGTCCACGCAGTTGCCGTATGCCATTACGGTGGCGGCTATCTCCTTTGTGAGCTTTATCATTGCCGCTTTTGTGCAAAACGTGTACATTTCGTTGGCGATTTCCATTGTGCTCACTGTCGGCACCTTGTTTGTGATTAAAATGCTTACCAAGAAAAAGCAAGCGTAATGTAAAACGATAAACAACCGCCGTTCTTTCATTGGAAAGAACGGCGGTTGTTATTTATCTTTTCCACACAGCTTCGTTTTGAGTGAAGACACATTTTATTGAAAAAGAGGGACTCGAAGTTGCTTCGCAACCCCTCTTGCGGTTCCCATTCTACCAAACAAAAAAGCCTCCCCGTTTGGGGTGGCTTTTTTGTTTGGCGGAGAAGGAGGGACTCGAACCCTCGCGCCGGTTTCCCGACCTACGCCCTTAGCAGGGGCGCCTCGTCACCAACTTGAGTACTTCTCCA
>JAGBSU010000014.1 GCA_017631705.1 Clostridia bacterium
CGAATCAACACAAAAACGGGTAAATCCGGAAGCGGCAACGCGAATTCGTGCTGCCAATGCGGAAGAGGCCGTACTGGGTATGGTGCTGTTACACCCCGAATATTTCAAAACGCTGTCTGCGGTGCTGTCGCCGGAGGACATGGTGACACCGTTTAACAAAGCACTGTACACCTTGCTGACAGAACGACAAAAAGAAGGAAAAGAAATTGAACTGACTTATTTATCGGAAGTGTACGATAACGATGAAATGGCTTATCTTACCAAAATGGTAAAGGATGCCAGAGAGCGTGTTTCGGCATTGACAGCCGACGAAATAAAGCGCTATGCGGAAATTATCCGCTATGAAAATCGCCTATCGGTGCTCAATAGACCATCAGAACTGACACCGGAGCAAATTAAAGAACAGTTAGATACCATGAAGCAAATGAAGAAATAAGGATTTTTGTAACGGAGGAATACAAAATGGAAGAAAACAAAAACGAGATTTTTAAAGAGGTTACCGGTAACGAGCCGTTGTTGGCGGATGACATGAGCGATATGACCTCGATTCGCAAAGAGAAAAAATCTCAGTTGACTGAACTGATTGAACTTGGCCGTTCCAAGGGAAAACTAACCACACAGGAAATTATGGATGTGTTGGAAACGGTGGATTTTGACCCGGAACAAATGGACAAGTTATACGAAGCCTTGGAAGGCTTTAATGTGGAGGTCGTTGATGATTTTTCCGATGCCGCTTTCAACGATGCCGATTTTTCCTTGGACCCTCCCGAAACCGAGATTGCCGATACCGATACCGGTGCTGACGGTGTTTCTACCGACGACCCGGTGAAGGTATACTTAAAGGAAATCGGTCGGGTACCTTTGCTGACACCCGAAGAGGAAATTGACCTTTCTATCCGTATTGCTGAAGGGGATTCCTATGCCAAAAAGCGCTTGTCCGAAGCCAATTTACGGTTGGTGGTCAGTATCGCTAAGCGTTATGTCGGTCGCGGTATGCATTTCTTGGATTTAATTCAAGAGGGTAACTTAGGGTTGATTAAAGCGGTGGAAAAATTTGACTATACCAAAGGCTTTAAGTTTTCCACCTATGCTACTTGGTGGATTCGTCAAGCCATTACCCGTGCCATTGCCGACCAAGCACGTACCATTCGTATTCCGGTTCACATGGTGGAAGTCATCAACAAAGTGAAAAAGGTATCCAGCCAATTGTTGCATAAAAACGGTCACGAGCCCACGGCGGAAGAAATTGCTGTGGAGTTGGAAATGTCTTCGGATAAGGTACGCGAGATTATGCGCGTGGCACAGGAACCGGTATCTTTGGAAACACCGATTGGTGAGGAAGAGGACAGTCATTTGGGTGATTTTATTCCCGATGATGAAGCGTTGGCACCTGCGGATGCGGCATCGCACTTATTGCTTAAAGAACAATTAAAAGATGTTTTGGCGACGCTGACGCTGCGTGAAGCGAAGGTTTTATCGTTGCGTTTCGGTTTAGAGGACGGCCGTCCGCGTACTTTGGAGGAAGTCGGTAAAGAATTCGAAGTGACGCGTGAACGCATTCGTCAAATTGAGGCGAAGGCTTTACGCAAACTGCGTCATCCCAGTCGCAGTAAAAAACTGAAAGACTTTTTAGATTGATATGAACAAGAAAGGGTGACACGGTGATGAAAAAGAAAGTTACTGAAAAAAGTGCGGTCGGACGCGTGTTCGGGCGAGTATTTGCTTTACTCGGTGTCACCTTGCTGGCGGTACTGTTGACCGTTGTCGGCGGCATTGCGATTCTGTGTAAGGGTCCTTCACCCACAGCACGGGCAGCGTTTGTGGTTGCGGCCTCCAAACAAAAAGAGACGGCATGGATTCCGCATGTTTTTTTAGAAAAAGAGGAAGTGGCGAACATTTTGGATCAGCAAGAAACGCTTCCCTTGACCGTCATTGATGAAATTTTCTCGTTTTCATCCCAAAAAGCCGAGTGAAAGGAGTGCACCGCATGACGGAAAACAAGATGTTGACAGAAGAAGCCTTGCTGCATGACGGTACGCAGATGCTAACTGCCGGCGAAGTGTTGGTGCAGGATGCCGTAGTGGAAGCGGTGCCGATTACGCCGAAACGAAAACGCCGTTTTTGGCCGTGGTTATGTGCGTATACGGTGTTATTGGTGGCTGTTGCTGCGTTTGGATTGGTGCAATGGTATACACATTTGCAGGCCTACGAGGAAGCGATACCGAATAACATGTTGTCGCAGTTTTTAGAGTGGATAGAAACGGACGATTATGAGGCTTTATATGCGTGCGCGGATTATGAGGAAACCGTTCTCAATACCAAAGCCGAGTATTTGCGGTATTTAGAGCGTGTGTACGGCAATGCCCAGGGTACATTATCGATGCGAAAACTTCGTGATGTTTCAGCATACGAGCAAGAGTATGCCGTGTATGCCGGTGAAAAGGAATTGACAAAAGCCATGCTTATTAAAAATCCCGCTTGGGGGGAGGCACCGTGGACAATCTATACGGTGTGTCAACCGATAGAGGCTGTGGCGGTAATTGCCGAGGAAGATACGCGGATATCGATAAACGGCGTGGAATTGGCACTTTTGAATCTGCCGCCACAAGCGGTACAGGAAATTGAATTCGCCGGCAGTTCAAAAACGGATGTGTTACCGGTGGTTCACCGTTATACGATAGAGGGATTATTGAACCTACCGGAAATTACAGGGCTTACCTTAGGCGGAGAAAGTTGCACGGTGCAAGCCGAAGGGGAAACTGTATATCGCGTGTTACACCCCACCACAGCGGAAACGAAAGCTATGCACGAAGCCTTGGCGCAAGAAACAGCGGCAGATTATGCTGCCTTTACTGCCAAACGCTTAAAAATCAAAGTGTTGAAACAACGACTGCATGAGTTTGGTGATTTATACAATGCGGCGGACACCTTTACGGGATTTATTCAACCGACGCCTTCTTCTTACGAATGCGGAGAAATGACGGTGAGCGAATACCGTGCGTTGACAGCGAGAGATTTTTCCTGTACGGTTCGTTTTCAACCGACCATGGTGCAAAAAGGACAGAAGGTTACAGGAAACGAGGTTGCCTATCGACTGACCTTTTTATCCGTGGAAGGAAATTGGAAATTGTTGTCATTGACGGATGTAAAATAAAGGGAGGTGCAACTGTTTGACAGGGAATTTCCGCGATTTTTTCATGCCGTTTCCGTTTGTTAAACGGTTGCTGGGCTCTTGGTTTATATGGTGTGCACTGTATAAAGGTTTTTCGGTGTGGTTTGCATTGCCGTTATGGGTGGTTGTTTTAGGAACGGGTGCGACTTGTGTGGTCGCATACGCCTGGCAAAAGCAAACAGCGTTGAGAACGGCTGATGACATATTCTTTTGTGCCGGCACCACGGTGTTTGCTGTGGCGCTTACCTACTGTTACGGCGGCAATCATCTGTACGCCTTTGTGTTGGTGGTGCTGACAGCATTGGGAATAGCGTTATATCCGGTGCTGCGTTCCGGCAAGGAGTTGACACCACCGATTTCCGAACGTGCGGTAAGGTTATACTGCATTGTGTTGTCGGTAATCATGTTTGCGGTGATTGTAGCCATATCCTGTATACGATACCGTATTTTTGCGACACCAAATTTTGATTTCGGTTTATTTTGTAATATGTTCCATTATATGCGGGAGACCGGATTGCCGTTGGTGACCTCGGAAAGAAATCAATTGCTTTCGCATTTTGCGGTACATATTTCACCGATTTATTATGTGTTGTTGCCGTTCTATACGATTTTTCCGTCGCCGATTACGTTGCAAATCAGCCAAGCGGTTATTGTGGCAAGCGGTATTTTACCGCTCTATGCACTTGCAAAACATTTCGGATTATCCGGCAAGTCAACGGTGGCGGTGGTGTTTGTGTATGCGGCGCACCCCGCATTATCGGCCGGTTGTTTTTACGATTTACATGAAAACTGTTTTTTGACGCCACTTCTTTTATGGTTGTTTTGGTGCTACGAAACCGGCAAACACCGTCTGCTGTTTTTACCGCTGATATTGGTTTTGTTGACTAAGGAGGATGCGGCGGTATACATTGCTATATTTGCTGTTTATCTTTTCTTTTCACGAAAAGACAGACGCATGGGTGCTATCCTTTTCGGTATAGCCGCGGCGTATTTTACGGTGGCTATCCTGCTGTTGCAAACGTTCGGGCAAGGTGCCATGTTCGGGCGGTATGCCGGATTGTTTAAAGAAGCAAAAGAGGCAGGCGGTTTCTTACAGTTACTGCTGCGTGACCCCGGTTATTTTTTAGAACAAATTGTGACTGCTGCAGATAAAACTGCGAAACCGTTATTTGCTTTGTTGCTGCTGTTACCTTTTGGTTCACTGCTATGGAAAACCAAAACACACAGCCGATTATTGCTGTTGTTACCGTTGCTTCTTAATTTGTTGACGGAGTACACCTATCAATACAATATCGGCTATCAATATAGCTTCGGTGTCACAGCGTTCTTGTTTTATTTATGGATACAAAACATTTCCGAAACTTCGGTTAAGCGTAGGCGAAATCCGCTGTTATTCAGCATGGCGGCGGTATGTTTGCTGTATGTGGCGGTTGTGATGCCGCGGTTGGAATCGTATGCGAGGAATGCGATTCAAAACCATGAGACCTATGCTCGCATGGAGGCTGTGTTGGATACGATTCCGAGTGATGCTTCGGTGACGGCCTCAACTTTTTTGGTGGCACACTTGGCAGAGCGAGATATTATTTATGAGGAGCTATATCATAAAACACCTGACACGGAATATGTTGTGTTGGACAACCGTAAGGTTTACCGCGAACGAGCGGAAAAATACAAAGAGATATGCTTGCAAAACGGATATGCCGTAACACATATCACGGAAGAACTTTTAATTTTACAGCCGACAAGCAAGAGGTAGTTCTCTTGCTTGTTTTTCTTTTGTAAAAAATGACGATTTTTTTGGCAGATACTTGCAAAAAATCTTGACAAAACCATCAAAAAGGAAGTATAATCATATTGTGAGCAGATAGGGTTCGCGGTTGGTCGGTGCCATCGCGGCAGGCAGTTCGCTCCGGTTGTTTTATCGTATGTGGAAAGCATTTTATATAACAATTATCCGTGCTTGTCGGAAAGGGTACGGAGAACTGCATTTTGAACGAATAATTGTACATTGAAAAAAAGAAAATAGGAGGTGCACCGCACAAGTGATTGAGTATATACTCACCGGTTTGGGTGCCTTGGTTGTCGGCGGCGTGGTTACCGGCATTGTGGCATTTAAAGCGGGTGTTAAACATCGTCAAAAGTCCGCAGAAGCGGCGATTGGCTCTGCGGAAGCAGAAGCAGAACGCATTTTAAAGGAGGCAAAAGCCTCGGCGGAATCTCGCAAAAAAGAAACCTTGTTGGAAGCAAAAGATGAAATTCACCGTTTACGCAATGAGGCAGAACGTGAATTAAAAGAACGGCGCAACGAAGTGGTTCGTCAAGAACGTCGTATTCAACAAAAGGAAGAATCTCTTGACCATAAAATTGAAAATTATGAAGCGAAAGAAGAAGCCATTGCTAAAAAGCAAAAGGAAATCGATACGCGTTTAGAGGATGTGGAAAATCTTAAAAAAGGACAGTTCGAAATGCTGGAACGTATTTCCGGCTTCACCGTCGAACAAGCAAAAGAATATTTGCTCAAAAGCCTTTCGGAAGAACTTTCTCACGAAAAAGCACTTAAAATCAATGAGTTTGAAGCACAGCTTAAGGATGAAGCCGACAGCCGTGCTCGTAATTTGATTTCACATGCGATTCAGCGTGTGGCAGCAGATCAAGTGTCGGAAACGACGGTTTCTGCTGTGCCGTTGCCCAACGACGAAATGAAAGGCCGTATCATTGGTCGTGAGGGCCGCAACATTCGTACCATTGAAACGTTAACCGGTGTGGATTTGATTATCGACGATACACCGGAAGCAATTACGCTTTCTGGCTTTGATCCGGTACGCCGTGAAATTGCCCGTATTGCATTGGAACGTCTGATTTCCGACGGACGTATCCATCCGGCACGCATTGAAGAAATGGTGGAAAAAGCTCGCCGTGAGGTGGAAGCGACCATCAAATCCGAAGGTGAGCGCGCGGTATTGGAAACCGGCTTACACGGTATGCATCCTGAAATTTTGAAGTTACTTGGTCGATTGCGTTATCGTACCAGCTACGGTCAAAACGTGTTAAACCACTCCATGGAAGTGGCTTTCTTGTCCGGCATTATGGCAAGCGAGTTGGGTATTGACCCCGAAGTGGCACGTCGTGCCGGCTTACTGCACGATATCGGTAAATCGGTTGACCATGAAGTGGAAGGTTCGCACATTGAAATCGGTGTGGACATCGCTCGTAAGTACAAAGAAAGCGATGCCGTTATCCATGCGATTCAAGCACACCACGGCGATGTGGAGGCAACGACAATTGTGGCATGCTTGGTGCAAGCCGCCGATGCTATTTCTGCTGCACGTCCCGGTGCACGGCGTGAAAACTTGGAAAACTACATTAAGCGTTTGGAAAAATTGGAAGAAGTTGCCAACGAGTTTAACGGTGTGGAACGCTCCTTTGCTATCCAAGCCGGTCGTGAGATTCGTATCTTGGTACGTCCTGAAGTGGTTAGCGACGATCAGATGACGTTGCTGGCTCGTGATATTGCCAAAAAGATTGAGGATACGTTGGATTATCCCGGTCAAATTAAAGTCAACCTTATCCGTGAAAATCGCGCGGTGGACTTCGCAAAATAACAACTATCAGACGGTGTCCTGCGTTGCAGGGCACCGTTTTGTCTGTTCCGAAGAAAGGGATTAGGTATGAATATTTTATGTGTGGGCGATGTGGTCGGCACGGCAGGGTGTACGCATTTAGCCAAAGTGTTGCCGGCGATAAAACGTCGATACAATGTGGATGTCTGTATTATAAATGGCGAAAATTCGGCTGACGGCAATGGGATAACCGCCGTTTCGGCTGAAAAGTTATTTAACAGCGGTGCCGATGCGATTACCGGCGGCAATCATGTGTTTCGCCGTCCGGAAGCGTATGAGTTGATTGACCGTCAAATTGGCGTGCTTCGTCCTGCAAATTATCCATCCACCGCTCCCGGCAGCGGCCTGTTTATTATCGATAAAGGGCGGTTTCGTGTGGCGGTGATAAATTTACTTGGTGTGGTTTATATGGAGCCGCTTGCGTGCCCGTTTGAAACATTGGATGTATTGTTGGAAACACCAGATTTGCCGGTGTGCCGCGTGGTGGATTTTCATGCCGAAGCCACGGCGGAAAAAAAGGCGTTGGGATATTATGCCGATGGACGCGTTTCGGCGGTGCTTGGCACGCACACGCATGTACAAACAGCCGACGAACAAATCTTGCCGAACGGTACGGCGTTTATTACCGATATCGGCATGACCGGTCCGATGGAGTCGGTATTGGGGATTCGTCCGGAATTGGCAGTGGAAAAAATGAAAGGCAAATTACCGGTGCGCTTTGCGGTGGCAGACGGATCGTGTCGAATGAATGCGGTACTGCTGACGGTAAATCCCGCCACCGGAAAAACCGAAGCCATAGAACGAGTCAATGTGGAATAACGGTTTTTCTTGCGTTTTTTAGAGAAAACTGCTATAATCAAAGTATCTTTACGGCGCTTTCGGTAACACTAATTGCCGGAGGCGAACGAATATGAATTCATCGGAAAATACAGTGTCGGAGCCGTTGCGTCCGGCAACCGATTTACAAAAACAACTCAAAGATGTGGTCGAAAACGGTGCGGTAACAACCGGCGGCGACC
>JAGBSU010000160.1 GCA_017631705.1 Clostridia bacterium
AAGGAGGTTTCATTTTATGGCAAAACATTTTTTTACATCCGAGTCGGTAACAGAGGGACATCCCGACAAGGTCTGTGACCAAATTTCCGATGCGGTATTAGATGCAATTATCGAACAAGATGCCGAGGCTCACGTTGCGTGCGAAACCATTGCCACAACCGGCATGGTGTTGGTGATGGGGGAAATTTCCACCTCCTGCTACGTCGATATTCCGCGCATTGCACGCGAAGTTATCTGTGACATCGGCTATGACAGCGCTGCTGTCGGTTTTAACGGCAACACCTGTGCGGTACTCACCGTGCTTGACGAGCAGTCCCCCGATATTGCTATGGGTGTCAACGACGCCATGGAATCCCGCGGCACCGTCAAAGCCGACACCTATGACCAAATCGGCGCCGGCGACCAAGGCTTGATGTTTGGGTATGCGTGTGATGAAACTCCGGAAAAAATGCCGTTACCCATCTCGCTGGCACACCATTTGGCAAAAGAACTGACTGCACTTCGCAAAAACGGTGTGTTGCCCTATCTTCGTCCCGACGGTAAAACCCAAGTCACGGTAGAATACAACGACGAAAAACCCGTACGTGTGGAAGCGGTTGTCGTTTCCACCCAACACGACGAAGACGTTTCCTTGGAAACCATTCGCAAGGATATTATTGAAAAACTCATTCGCCCCATTGTCCCCGCTTCGTTGTTGGACGATAACACCAGGATTTTTGTGAATCCCACCGGCCGTTTTGTCGTCGGTGGACCACAAGGCGACAGCGGTTTGACCGGTCGCAAAATTATTGTGGACACCTACGGCGGTTATGCCTGCCACGGCGGCGGTGCTTTTTCGGGAAAAGACCCGACAAAGGTTGACCGTTCCGCCTCGTACATGGCACGTTATGCTGCCAAAAACGTGGTTGCCGCCGGTTTGGCTTCTCGCTGTGAAGTGCAACTCGCGTATGCTATCGGTGTTGCTAACCCGGTTTCGGTGCGCGTGGACACCCACGGCACGGGAACGGTTTCTGATGAAGTGTTGGCAGCCGCCGTCAGCAAGGTTTTTGATTTCCGTCCTGCCGCTATCATTGATATTTTGCAACTTCGTCGCCCGATTTATCGGCAATTGGCTGCCTACGGACATTTGGGTCGCGAGGATTTGGGCGTCGTTTGGGAAAAAACCGACCGTGTGGATGCCTTGCTGAAAGCCGTGCGGTGATTTTTGGCATTTTAATAAAAAACATTGACATTATTCTCGGATAATGGGATAATAGGTATTAGTATGAGAGTTATTACTGGTACGGCACGCGGATGCCGTTTAAAAACGTTAGAGGGAGAAAACACACGCCCCACCGCCGAGCGGGTAAAAGAGGGTATCTTTTCTGCCTTGTGTTTTGAAATTGAGGGTCGTCGCGTATTGGATTTGTTTGCCGGCTCCGGCCAAATGGGAATAGAAGCCCTCAGCCGCGGCGCCAAATCTTGCGTGTTTGTCGACAGTAGCCGTGAAGCGGTAGAGGTGGTTCGTCAAAATCTGCGTACCACCGGTTTAGAAAGCGATGCTACGGTTTTGTGCCGTGATTCGCAGGGCTTTTTATCACAAACGGACGCCTGTTTTGATTTGGTTTTTTTAGACCCGCCGTACGCATCCAACCTTATACTTCCTTGTTTGGAACAACTCGATTTTAAAACAACACCTGCCGCTTCGGTCGTCTGCGAAACCGATAAAGAAACCGTGCTTCCCGACACCATCGGCGATTGGTATTTGCATCGGTTATATCGATATGGACGCGTTGTGGTACGTGTTTACCGAAAGAAAGAACAGGAGTCTTTATGAAACTTGCCATTTGTCCCGGTAGTTTTGATCCGGTAACCCTTGGTCATATTAATATTATTTCACGCGCTTCAAAAATGTTTGACCGCGTGATTGTAGTTGCCATGGTGAATAAAGATAAACAACCGCTGTTTTCACAAGAAGAACGCGTGGAACTGTTAAAACGTGCCACCGCTTTTCTTCCCAACGTGGAAGTGGATTCGTTTGACGGGTTGCTCGCAGACTATGCGCGTGAAAAGAATGCGACGGTTATTGTTAAAGGCTTGCGCGCTCTGTCGGATTTTGAATATGAATTCCAAATGGCGCTGACCAACCGCAAACTCAACCCTTCGGTGGAAACCGTGTTTGTAACCACCAACGCGGAATACATGTATCTTTCCTCAAGCCTTGTCAAACAAGTTGCGGGCTTGGGTGGCGATATTTCAGAATTTGTGCCGTCGTGCATTGTAAATGATATCTTAAAAAAATATGGAAGGAACGAAACAAAATGAGCATTGAAAATTTATTAGACGAAATTGATGAAATGATTGACAAAGCCTGGGGCTTGCCGTTGTCCGGCGGTAAATGCTTGATCGAAGCCGATCGTCTGCGTGATATTATCGATTCTATTCGCGGTAATATCCCGAGCGAAATTCGCCAAGCAAAATCCATCGTGGCAGACCGCGCTGATATTATCGACACCGCTAAAAAAGAAGCGGAAGATATTGTCCGCGCCGCCGAAGAACGCGCCCGCACCATGGTCATGCAAGAGGAAGTTGTGAAGTTGGCACAACAAAAAACCAATGAAATCACCACTCAGACACAACAAAAATGTCGTGAAATGCGCAAAGGCGCCCAAGATTTTGTAGACGATTTGCTCAAACGCACCGAAGAAGAATTGGCACGTCACATGACGGAATTACATCAAACCCGCCAACTGCTTCGCAAACCCGCTTCTCGCGACGAATAATTAGTCAATAATAAAAGCCCGCATCTTCAAAGATGCGGGCTTTTTGTTATCTTTTATCAACCGTTGTATTTCACAATATCAATGGTTGTTACGGTAACCGCGGTTAACGGCTTGTCGTTGTTATCGGTATTCACCGCCGCAATGGCATCGACCACATCCATGCCGGCAAACACTTGACCAAAAACGGTGTGACCGCCGCTTTTGCGCCAAGCACCGTCTAACGAAAGGTTGCCACCGTTCTTTTCATACAAATCCCAAACCTCGTTTGGAACCCAATCGTATTGATACAACATCTGCTTGGCAAAATCGTCGACGGTGGGGTAATATTGTTTCACCATCGCTTCGCCGTACATGTCTATCATTTGTTGGTACGAAGCGGCAGGCTCATAATCCTTACGTGTACCGAACGATTTGGCACCCTGTTGATTGATAAAGAACTGGCTGCCGTTGGTGCCGGGGCCGGCGTTTGCCATCGAAAGCGAACCGCGCAGATTTAAAAGTTTGGTGTCAAACTCATCTTCAAACGGTTTGCCCCAAATACTCTCCCCACCTTGACCGGTACCTTCGGGGTCACCGCCTTGAATCATGAAGTCGTTAATCACACGGTGAAACGTCAGGCCGTTATAATACCCTTGTTTGGCATGGTCAATAAAGTTTTGAACCGCTTTCGGTGCCGCTTCGGGGAAAAAGCGAATGGAAACATCCCCCATACTGGTGTGCATTACCGCAACCTCTTCACCCACGGCCGGCATTTCCAATTGGAAACCCACGGTTTTGTTGGGATACGCTGTGCTAACGCCGTTAGTCGCTTCTGTTTTCGGATTGTCTTTTCTTCCGCACGCCGAAAAACAACAGCACAAAGCAACACACAACAGGGTTAGCGCAACTCTTTTGAGATGTTTTTTCATGCTTGGTACTCCTTAATGTCGATGCTGTTAATCACAACGTCTTCACACGGACGGTCACCGGCACCGGTTTTCACACCGGCGATTTCGTCCACCACGTCCATGCCGGCAAACACTTGACCGAACACCGTATGATGAAAATCCAAATGCGGTGTTCCGCCATGCTCGCGATAGGCATTTTCGGTTTCTTCGGGGAAATAATCGCGCAACTGAGCCATTTGACCGAGCAGTTGCGGATGTACCGAAGAAGCTTGCACAATGAAGAACTGGCTACCATTGGTGCCGGGGCCGGCGTTCGCCATCGAAAGCGCACCGCGAATGTTGTGCAAGGAAACGTCAAATTCGTCTTTAAACGGTTTACCCCAAATGCTTTCGCCGCCGCAACCGGTACCGGTCGGGTCGCCGCCTTGAATCATAAAATCTTTAATTACGCGGTGGAAAATCAATCCGTTATAGTATCCGTTTTTAGCATGTGTCGTGAAATTTTCCACCGTCATGGGCGCTTGCTCGGGAAACAACCGCAACGAAATATCGCCGTGGTTGGTGTGCATAACCGCAATCGTTTCTCCTACTTGCGGGAAATCCAACTGGTTCATAAGAATCCTCCTAATTAGTATGCTTTGCCCCAAACCACCATGGTTTTGGCGGGCTTACCACAGCAAACACACGTGTCGGCTACGGTTTCTTGTTCAAACGGCATGCAACGGCTGGTAATGCCGGCCACCTCTTTGAGTTTTAATTCACAAGCCTCGTCGCCACACCACATCGCTTTAATCAAACCGGGTTTTTCATTGGCAATCGCGCACAAGTCGTCTAACGTCGTTGCGGTGTAGGTCATGCTTTCACGGCGAGCCAATGCTTTTTGATACAAGCCGTCGTGTACCGCTTTGAGTAATTCGGGGATTTTGGTTTCCAATTCGTCTAACGATACCACGGTTTTTTCGCGGTTGTCACGGCGCACAATCACGCATTGGTTGTTTTCAATGTCGCGCGGGCCGATTTCCAAGCGCAGCGGTACACCTTTCATTTCGTATTCCGCAAACTTCCAACCGGCGGAATTATCGGAATCGTCTAATTTCACACGCGCCACGGCAGACAAGCGGTCTTTGAGTTCACGCGCTTTTTCCAATACACCTGCTTTATGTTGAGCAATCGGCAAAATCACCAGTTGTACCGGTGCCACCGCCGGGGGCAATACCAAACCGTTGTCGTCACCATGTGTCATAATAATGGCGCCGATAATGCGTGTCGACATACCCCACGAGGTTTGATGCGGGTATTGTAATTGGTTTTGGCGATCGGTAAATTTAATGTCAAATGCACGGCAAAAACCGTCGCCAAAATAGTGGCTGGTACCGCTTTGCAAGGCTTTACCGTCATGCATCATGGCTTCGATGGTATAGGTGGCTTCCGCACCGGCAAATTTTTCTTTGTCGGTTTTGCGGCCTTTTACCACCGGAATCGCCAACGATTCTTCGCAGAAATCGGCATACACGTTTAACATGCGTTCGGTTTCTTCCATGGCATCCTCGGCCGTTTCGTGCATGGTATGTCCTTCTTGCCAGTAAAATTCCATGGTACGCAAAAACGGACGCGTGGTTTTTTCCCAACGCACCACCGAGCACCATTGGTTATACAGTTTCGGTAAGTCACGATAAGAATGAATCACATCTGCATAGTGCTCACAAAACAACGTTTCCGAAGTGGGACGCACACATAAACGCTCGGTCAACGGTTCGTCACCGCCGTGAGTTACCCATGCCACTTCGGGCGCAAAGCCTTCCACATGGTCTTTTTCCCGTTGTAAAAGGCTTTCCGGAATAAACATCGGCAACATGACATTTTCATGCCCTAACGCCTTGAAACGCGAATCCAAGTCGTTCCGAATATTTTCCCATAACGCCGTGCCGTACGGGCGCACAATCATGCAGCCACGCACACCGGCATAACTTGCTAACTCCGCTTTTTTTACTACATCAGTATACCATTGAGCAAAATCCTGCTCCATGGAGGTGATTTCCTCCACCATTTTTTTATTGTCTGCCATATATCATCGAATCCTTTCGGGGTTATTTGTTTTCTTTGTCCCTGGCAAAGGTGTTTAACAATTTCACAGCACCCATGATGATCAACATCACCACAAAAATACCAACCATGCCGAGAAGCATTAATAATAAAGATTTTTCCATTGGTCATTAACCTCCAATCAGCTTGGGAACCACTGTCAAAATAATACCGCCGGCAACCACCGAGCCGATTTGACCCGCCACATTCGCACCAACTGCATGCATTAATAAGTGGTTTTGGTTATCTTCTTTGAGTGCCATTTTTTGAATCACACGTGCCGACATCGGGAACGCCGAAATACCGGCACCGCCAACCATCGGATTGAATTTTTTGCCTTCCGGCAAGAAAAGGTTAAGAAGTTTGGCGAACAAAACACCGGCAACGGTATCAAACACAAATGCCACTAAACCTAAGCACATAATCAAAATGGTTTCCCACTGTACAAATTGTTCGGCGCGCATACTGGAAGCAATCGACAAGCCTAAAACAATCGTCACCAAGTTTGCTAATGATGTTTGTGCCGTTTGTGACAAGTTGTCCAGTTTTAAACATTCGCGCAACAAATTACCAAACATCAACATGCCGACCAACGCTACCGAAGCGGGGGCGACCAAGCCGGCAATTACCGTTACCACAATTGGGAATAAAATTCTGGTTTTGCGGGAAACCGACGACGGATTGTAACTCATGCGAATCATGCGTTCTTTTTTGGTAGTTACCATCTTGATTGCCACCGGTTGAATAATCGGCACCAATGCCATATACGAATATGCCGCCACCATAATCGGGCCTATGTAGTTAGACTTTAACACCTGAGAAACCAAAATAGCTGTCGGGCCGTCCGCTGCACCAATAATACCGATTGAAGCGGCATCCTTAAATTCAGGGAAGAACAGCGAAGCGACCAAAATGGTCAAGAAAATACCAAACTGTGCTGCACCACCGAATAAAAACATTTTCGGGTTAGAAAGCAACGGGCCGAAATCGATCATGGCCCCGATGCCGATAAACAGAATCAACGGTAATGCCTCAGAGGCTTCGATGCCCACTTTAAACAACCAGTCAATAATACCGGCCACTTCGCCAACACCTTCCATCGTCTGGTTGATGGCACCGGAAAACGGCAGGTTTACTAAAATGGCTCCCAGCCCCATCGGCATCAACAATGCCGGCTCAAAATCTTTGGCCAGTGCTAAATAAATCAGCAAACCGCCAACCAGCAACATAACTAAACTTTTCCAACCGTCTGCGCTGAAAAGCGTTACGACACTATCCCACAAAAAACTGAAATTTCCTAAAAAATCCATGTACGCACGTCCTTCCTCTATATATAGCCATCCAAAAGTACGGCTGTTATATCATAATACCAAGGCGTCAGCCTTGTAAGCGGCAAAACCGCATGCCGTGTCGCAGCACGGCGTTTTAATGATTCAATGTTCTTAAACGAAAATCAGCAGATTTTCAAACGCGACAGCGTTTCAGCGGCGTCTCCCGCCGCAGGTTTAAGGTTATTATATCATACCCGCTTATTATACAAAAACTTTTTGCGTTTTTCAACACCGAAATTATTTTTTTAGCGACTAAAGTAGAACTTTTTATATTGGTAGGATAAAATAAAGACTTGACGAAAACCGCTTATCGCCGTATAATTTAACTTAGATATAAAAATGGGAAAAGTGTATACTTTTTTCCTTTAAAGAAGAAAGGACTGCTTTTATGCAAGAACTAAGCCTTGATTTAATTTTTGCTTCCCTGTTAGCAAAACTTAAATGGATTGTCGCCAGCGTTGCTGTCGGTATTTTACTATTTGCTTCTTATGCTTGTTTTTTTATTCCGGATGCCTACACTTCATCGGTTTTGGTTTATGTCCGTAATGTGGCAACCGGCACACAAACCAACAGCGCCACTGCTAGCAACCTTTCCGCTTCGGGATATTTGGCTAACACATATGCCGTTGCTCTCAAAACTTCTCCCGTTCTCACCGAGGCTTCTGCCGAATTGCGCGGTGCTTTAACTGCCGGCGAACTGTCGCGCTCCGTGTCGGTTAGTTCGGTAGAAGATACCTCTTTTTTGAGAATTTCCGCCGTACACGGCGATCCGAAAACAGCCCAACTCATTTGCTCAACGATTGCCAGAGTGTCCGCCAACGCCTTTGAAGAGATCGGCGAAGTTGGTTCCGCTAAGGTAATTGGCGAAGCTTCTGCCGCTTCAAAAACCGCACCAAATGTCACGCGCACTGCCGTTTTTGGTGCTTTGGCAGGTGCCATCCTTTCGACTTTTTACATTATACTGCGAGAATTGCTCAACAACACCGTTCGCGATAAACTAAGCTTACAAGCACAAATTCCGGTTCCCGTTTTAGGGGAGATACCCAGCTTCGGCCCGGCAACAAAAAAGCGAGGTAACAACCATGACTAAACAAGTGAAAAAAACGACCGTCGGACGACCGATAGCAACAACTTTTCAAATTGTCGAGGCCTATAAAGCCGTGCGTACCAATTTGTTGTTTGCTTTAGCCCCTCACGATCGTAAAATCGTGTTGGTTTCCAGTTCCGAACCGAACGCCGGAAAATCCACGGTTTCCTCTAATGTTGCCATCACCTTGGCTCAAAACGAGGCGCGGGTTTTATTAATTGATGCCGATTTGCGTAAACCCACCCAGCACCGCACTTTCCGTGTCAAAAAGCACAATGGTCTTTCCCGTATTTTATCGAAAGAACTCACTTTTGAGGATTGCGTGTGTCGCGATGTTGCGCTCAACACGGATTTGTTGCCCAGCGGCTCATTGCCCCCCAACCCTTCAGAACTGCTAGGCTCCGCTCAAATGGTTGCTTTGTTGGAAAAATTGTCCGCTGAATACGATTATATTTTAATTGATACGCCGCCGTTGGCAGTTGTGTCCGATGCTTTGGTTTTGTGCGAAAAAGCAGCCGGCATCATGCTGGTAACACGGCAAGGACAAACCACCTATGATGAATTGCGCAACTCGATTGAAGCCATTAAAAATGTCAACGGCAACCTCCTTGGTGTCGTCATTTCGGATGTAAACGATTCCTCGCGTCCTTACCGCCGTTATGTGCGCGGGAAATATTACAAATCCTACAATTATTCTTATTCTCAATCTCCCGAATTATAAATCTACAGGCCGTATTATCTTAATGTAATACGGCTTTTTATGAGGTGATGTTGCTTGGTACATGTCCCGTCTTTTATTAAAAAAACGGTTAAATTTATGCCGTTGCATGAATTTCTCTTGGCCCTCTTTGACATCGTCATCTTATGCGCTGACTTTTTCTTGCTATGCTTCCTGCCCTTTCGCAACGATGACACGTATCTGTCACAACTTGTTCCGGAAAGCACTCCTCTTCCGTTGCACTTTGTACTACTAGGCGCTTGCATTTTTGTGGCTATGATTCTCTTTCGCACCTATGCCAGCCTTTGGCGCTATGCCACCAGCCGGGAGTATTTGCACTTGCTTTTCGCCGGTGGCACAGGATATGTCGGATACCTCTTTTTATCGTGGCTCATTTTTGGCAGTATCCCGCCCGCTTTCTTTATGTTCTTTGCCACGTTGTTTACCGTTATGCTCATGCTGTTATCACGGTTGTGCTATCGGCGATATCGTGAAACGGCGCTCAATCGTTCTTCCTCGCACCTTGCACCGGCCATTATCATCGGTGCCGGTGAAGCAGGGGTTTTGATTTTGGAAGAACTCAAACAAAACCGCGCCAGCACTTGCCGCCCCGTTTGTTTGGTGGATGATGATCCCGCTAAAATCGGCAAACAAATTCACGGCGTGCCGATTGAGGGTCCTATCGAACGATTGGGCAACATTTTGTCGCGCTACCATTCTCGTGATGTGTTTGTTGCGCTTCCCTCGGCGGTCGAAGAACGTACTCGTGAGGTTTTGCGTATTTGCACCTCTTTAAAATGCAAAGTGCGCGTTTTGCCGAGCATCTTACAGTTGATAGATAATAAGACCAAGCCTCTTTTGCAACAAGTTCGCGATGTGCGAATTGAAGATTTACTCGGTCGTGAAACCGTTTTTTTTGACAACAGCGAAGCGTATCAGTTCTTATCCGATAAAGTCGTTCTTGTCACCGGCGGTGGCGGTTCCATCGGTTCGGAGATATGCCGACAAATAGCGCGCCACAAGCCTCGGCAATTGATTATTGTTGATATTTATGAAAACAACGCGTACGATATTCAACAAGAATTGCGCTATGATTACGGAAACGACCTTAACCTGTCGGTGGAAATCGCTTCCGTACGCGACGAACATAAAATCAATCGCTTGTTTGAAAAATACCATCCGGAAATTGTTTTCCACGCGGCGGCCCACAAGCATGTCCCGCTTATGGAAAACTGCCCGGAAGAAGCTATCCGTAACAACGTCTTCGGCACATATATTGTTGCCAAAGCAGCAGACACGCATCACGCCGAACGTTTTATTTTGATTTCTACCGACAAAGCGGTTAATCCCACAAACGTGATGGGCGCTTCCAAGCGCTTGTGTGAAATGGTGGTTCAAGGTGTCGGTTCTTCCAGCAAAACCAGTTATGCCGCCGTTCGATTCGGCAACGTACTTGGCTCTAACGGCTCGGTCGTTCCACTGTTCCGTCGCCAAATTGCACACGGCGGTCCGGTAACCATTACCGACAAACGTGTTATCCGGTATTTTATGACCATTCCGGAAGCCGCTCAATTGGTACTGCAAGCCGGTGCCATGGCACATCGGTCGGAAATTTTCGTTTTAGATATGGGAGCCCCTGTCAGCATCTTAGAACTGGCGGAAAGCCTCATTCGTCTTTCCGGTTTCACGCCGTATCTTGATATCCAAATTGAAGAGGTTGGTTTGCGTCCCGGTGAAAAACTCTATGAAGAACTATTGATGCGCAGCGAGGAATTGGCGTCTACCAAAAACCATAAAATCTTTATTGAGCACGGGCAAAAAGCCCTCACCTTGCAGGAATTGGAACAAATGTTAAGCACATTAGAAACTGCTTTGCGAACCGACTCAACAGAGCAAATTGTTGCTACTATGAAGAGTCTTGTTCCGACCTATAAAAGTCCCGAAGAAGTAAACAACCGTGAATTTGCCGACCTCAATTATTCCGAGGCTCTTCAAAAACCGGTTGCCGTTGGATAAAACAATTTACCACGACAGTAAAAACTTTGCTGTCGTGGTTTTCTTTTTCTTGTACTATTGAAAAATATATGTTATAATAACTATATATTGCTTGTCAACATGGAGGCTGTTTATCAATGTCAGAAAAGAAAGAATTGGCAAAAACCTATGAACCGCAGGAAGTAGAATCCCGCATTTATGATTTTTGGACCGAGGGCGGTTGGTTTCATGCCGAACCTAATCCCGAAAAAGAACCGTATACCATTGTCATTCCGCCCCCCAATGTCACCGGTCAGTTGCACATGGGTCACGCGTTGGATGAAACATTACAAGATATTTTAATTCGTTTTAAACGCATGCAAGGTTACGAGGCGTTGTGGTTACCCGGTACGGACCACGCCTCCATTGCCACCGAAGCAAAAGTCGTAGAAGCAATGCGTAAAGAAGGCGTCACCAAAGACATGGTCGGTCGTGATGGTTTCTTAGAACGTGCCTGGGCATGGAAAAATCAATACGGCAACCGAATTGTCGGTCAGCTCAAAAAACTCGGCTCCAGCTGTGACTGGGAACGGGAACGCTTCACCATGGATGAAGGTTGCTCCGAAGCGGTAAAAGAAGTTTTCGTTCGCTTATACAACGAAGGCTTGATTTACCGTGGCAACCGTATGGTCAACTGGTGCCCACATTGTAACACCTCCATTTCCGATGCCGAGGTGGAATATGAAGAACAAGATAGCCATTTTTGGCATTTGCTGTATCCGGTAAAGGAAACCGGCGAATTCGTAGAACTCGCCACCACCCGTCCGGAAACCATGTTGGCCGACACCGCGGTGGCTATCAACCCCGAAGACCCCCGTTTTGCTCATCTGCACGGTTGCCATGTGGTGTTACCGCTTCTTAACAAAGAAATTCCGATTGTATGTGACGAACATGCCGACATGACCAAAGGTACCGGTGTTGTAAAAATTACCCCTGCACACGACCCGAACGACTTTGAAGTCGGCAAACGCCACAACCTTCCCATGATTCGCATGTTGACCTATGATGGTCATTTGACAGGCGCTAACGATGCCGCCGAAGCGGCAGAATATATTGCTTCCAGCAAAGCCTCCGCGGACGAACCGGAAGTTCTCGATTGCGGAAAATACGCTGGCATGACTACCGCCGAAGCCCGCAAAGCCATTTTGGCAGACTTGGAAGCCGGCGGATTCCTCAAAAAGACCGAACCACTCAAACACGACGTCGGCACTTGCTACCGTTGCCATTCTACCATCGAGCCGATGGTATCCAAACAATGGTTTGTGCGCATGGAACCTTTGGCAAAACCGGCAATCGAAGCCGTTGAAAAAGGTGAAATCCGTTTTGTTCCGGAACGCTTTACCAAAAACTATATGAACTGGATGAACAACACGCGTGACTGGTGTATTTCCCGTCAATTGTGGTGGGGGCATCAAATTCCTGCTTGGTATTGTGCTGACTGCGACGAAACAATGGTTGCCAAAGATGCTCCTCGTGCCTGTCCGAAATGCGGCAGTACCACGTTACAGCAAGACCCCGACACGCTGGACACTTGGTTCTCCTCGGCTTTGTGGCCGTTCAGCACATTGGGTTGGCCGGATGAAAACAGCAAAGATTTGCAATATTTCTACCCGACAAACACCTTGGTTACCGGCTACGATATTATCGGTTTCTGGGTCAGCCGTATGATTTTTTCGGCACTCAAATACACCGATAAAGCACCGTTTGAAACGGTTCTCATTCACGGCTTAGTGCGTGATGCACAAGGTCGTAAAATGTCCAAATCCTTGGGCAACGGTATCGACCCGTTGGAAATCATCGCTCAATACGGTGCCGATGCACTTCGCTTTATGTTGGCAACCGGCAACAGCCCCGGAAACGACATGCGCTTTATGACCGACAAAGTCGAATCTTCGCGCAATTTTGCCAACAAATTGTGGAATGCCGCTCGCTTTATTCTCATGAATATCGACGGCAAAACCATTCCGCTTACCTTACCCGAAACACTCACGTTGGAAGATAAATGGATTGTATCGCGGTACAACTCGTTGGTACAAGCTGTTACCGAAAACTTGGATAAATTCGAACTCGGTATCGCTGTCCAAAAACTTTACGACTTCATTTGGGATAATTTCTGCGATTGGTATATTGAGTTGTGCAAAAACCGTCTGCAAGGCGAAAACGCTACGCAAACTTGCCAAGTACTGGTGTATATCATGACCGGTATGCTAAAATTGCTCCATCCCTTTATGCCGTTTATTACCGAGGAAATTTGGCAATCGCTTCCTCACGAGGGCAAGGCCTTAATGATTGCCGACTGGCCGGTATACGATGCCGCCCTTGCCTTCCCTAACGAAGAAAAGGAAATGGAACGCATTATGGAAGTCATCGGTGCTATCCGTAACCGCCGCGGCGAAATGAATGTTCCGCCGTCACGCAAGGCTCACATTTTTGTGGAAACCGCGTTTGAACAAACCTTTACTGATGGCACACCATTCTTTGTGCGGTTAGCCTCTGCTTCGGATGTTTCAGTCGGCGCTCATTTTGATGTTGAGGGCGCTGTCAGCATCGTTACCGCCGACGCCACAGTTAAAATCCCGTTGGCAGAATTGGTGGATAAAGAGGCGGAAAAAGCCCGCTTACAAAAAGAAAAGGATAACACGCAAAAACAATTAGACGGTGTCCTTGCACGTTTGAACAACCCGGCATTTACCGGTAAAGCCCCCGAAAACGTCGTACAAACTGCTCGCGAACAAGCAGCTCGCTTGCAAGAAAAACTCGCATTGCTGGAACAAAGCATGCAAGCTTTATAATTGTGTTATGAAATTTACAAAAACGTATTACGTTTCGTCGCATGACTTTGCTCACAACGACCGCATTCGCCCTTCGGCGGTGTTGCGGTATATGCAGGAAACCGCAAACAGCCAACTGTTTGCGGAAAAACCGTCGTATGCCGACTTACTCGCGATGGGCTATGCTTTTGTAGTAAGCCGCCTGCACCTTAAAATATATGAGGATTTTCATGCTTACGAAACCATCACTGCAGAAACGTGGGCATTACCCGAAAGCGGCGCTTCGTTTGACCGTTGCTATCGTTTGTTGCGCGGTGATACCGTGTTGGCAGAAGCTTACAGCGTGTGGGCATTACTGAATCGAAAACACAACACGCTGTGCCGTGCCGGCGAACTGCCATTGCATTACAGCACCGACAAACCGCTTGACATACCCGCGCGAGTAAAACTGCCAAAAACACCTCTGCAAGAAGTGGGTAAGCGCGACATCCGTTACAGCGATATTGACTGTAACGGTCACATGAACAATACCAATTATCCGGATATGTTTTGTGACTTTCTTCCCGAAATCGACGCGTTGGATATCACCGAATTATATATCCATTATGTGTCAGAAGCTCGGCTCGGCGAAACTCTTACGGTACTTCATGGCAAAGAACAATGTATCGACTCCGTGCAACATGTTTTTGAAACCACAAAAAACGACGGAAGTTGCAACATACGCGCCCTCTTGATAACATCCCCTTCTCTTCGCTCAGTTTGAGCCTTTTTAAAAAGCAAATAACAAAAATCAAAATGTAATTGTTGATTTTGCTACGTGTTTAGCACCGAATATTGAACAAAAATTCATTGGACAGCAACATTTGGCAAAAAAACAAAATAATCCTTTAAAACCCTTCAAATTCGAAGGGTTTTTTCTTCTTCCCCTTGACAGTCAACACAACAACGATATATAATAAACTATAATTAAAAATCGTCATGTTACTTGCTGTCGGTTGTGTTTTTAAAGGAGGATTTTTCATGCAAAATAAACGTCCCGAAACCATGCAACGCATCACCACCATTGCGTTGGCGAATGCTTTTATTGATGAACAAGTTGCCGCCGTTCGTGCACAAGTCGGCGATAAAAAGGTGCTGTTGGCACTTTCCGGCGGTGTTGACTCCTCGGTTGTTGCCGCTTTGCTTATCAAAGCAATCGGCAAACAACTCGTGTGTGTCCACGTCAACCACGGCCTGATGCGCAAAGGCGAAAGTGAACAAGTTGTCGAGGTTTTCGGCAAAGAATTGGATGCTAACCTCATTTATGTCGATGCAACCGACCGCTTTTTGGATCTGTTGGCAGGCGTTGCCGAGCCGGAACGCAAACGCAAAATCATCGGCGGGGAATTTATCAAAGTATTTGATGAGGAAGCCTCTAAACTCAAAGGCATTGAATTTTTGGCACAAGGCACCATTTACCCCGATATTTTGGAATCCGACGGCGTAAAAGCACACCACAACGTGGGCGGCTTACCGGAAGATATGAAAATGGAATTGGTCGAACCTGTTCGCCTTCTGTATAAAGACGAAGTTCGCGTTGTCGGCGACGCTCTTGGCTTACCGCATGCCATGGTATACCGTCAACCGTTCCCCGGCCCCGGCTTGGGTGTGCGTTGCCTCGGTGCCATCACGCGTGACCGCCTGCACGCTCTGCGTGAAGCGGATGCCATTTTACGTGAAGAATTTGACAATGCCGGTTTAGCCGGAAAGGTTTGGCAATATTTTGTTGCCGTACCCGATTTCAAAAGTGTCGGTGTTAAAAACGATAAACGCTACGAAGGCTGGCCGGCTATCATTCGCGCGGTGAACACCACCGACGCCATGTCCGCCACCATCGAGGAAATTCCCTATGCGCTGTTGCACAAAATCACCGACCGCATCACCGCGGAAGTCGATGGCATCAACCGTGTGCTTTACGACCTCACACCGAAGCCCATCGGCACCATCGAGTGGGAATAAGAAACGAAATCCGAAAAAGCCTTATTTTAAGCCATTTTTTGAGATTTAAAGTGCAAAATGATACCATTTTGATACTGTAATCGTTCATCCTACAATAAATTTTAATATAAGAGGAAATCCCTCCTATGTTGAATTTGCTTAAATTCACATAGGAGGGATTTTTTTGCGTTGTTTAGGCTTTTGGTTTTCGATTACCGAATGAATTTTCCATCCATTCGGTAAATTCTTCGGGGGTAATGATACCGTCGGTGCAATCGTTTCTTTTAGACATTGCCTGATACTTCCACTTTTTAAAGTCAGCTTCTTTAATTTGCCGAACCTTAACACGTGTGGAATATATTGGACTGTAGAAATTGGAATATGTTGCCGAAACCCATTGCAAAAACAAACACATTGTGCTACAATACACTATGTGTAATTATATTTATCAATAGATTTTATCGAAAGGGGTTGACACAGAATGCCTATACAGTATAATTTGTTAAGCAAGCAAGGCATAGTTCTGCCCATTTCTACAGTAAAAGTTAATATTACATAAACAAAACCATCTGTAATGCGTAGAGGGTTTATTTCCTCTATGCTTATAGGCGGCTTTCCGTGTTGTTTAGGAGATAAAAGACAGTGACAAAACATTCAAAGAAAAAGCAGAGCTTTTTTGGGGGGCAAGTTTTCAAACGTACCTTAAAAATCGTTCTGATAATAATTGTTGCAATCTCTCTTCTGCTTAATCTATTTACCTTTATTATGCCTGTAGTTAAGTATTATGGAAACAGTATGTCTCCAACACTTGAAGACGGACAAATACTGATTGTAAATAAGATGGCAGAGATAAAAAGCGGAGATATTATAGCGTTTTATTATAACAATAAGGTAATCGTTCGTCGCGTTGTGGCGACCGGAAACAATCAAGTTTCTATTGATGTATTTGGAACGGTTTTTGTGAACGGTAAAGAACTTGATGAACCCTATATTGAAAATAAAACACTTGGGCAAAGCAACCTTGATTTCCCGTATAATGTTCCAACAAACTCCTATTTCGTTTTGGGGGATAATCGAGATGTTGCGATGGATAGCCGATTGTCTGAAATAGGAGTTGTTACAAAGGACAGGCTTTTAGGAAAAGTAGTCTTTTCGCTTAATCCGTTTGGTTTGATAAAATAAATTTCTGTTAAAGAGTGAATGGTAATGAATGCTTTTAAAAGCAACCGTCAACTGAATATTAAAAGCATCCTTTTTTACGCAGTTTGTGCGATCTTCTGCATCGCTTCCTATGTTCTTTTGTTCTGCACAAATGTCACCCATGCAGTCGCATTAGAGCAGGAAATACGATGTGGGATGGAAGAACACACCCATAATGATAGTTGCTATAACGGTGATTTTCTTATCTGTGATAAACCGGCTCATACGCACGATGGTAATTGCTACATCGTTCTGTTAAAGGAAAATAATATTAACAATATTCTCACGCTACTTGGAAATAACGAAAGTCATTCCCTTGAAAATGTAATTACCGACACAATGTCTTCTGCACTTAATTTTAATTCAAACATAAACAGCGCTGAATCTATTGGCAGCGAACAAGAAATAACTTTGACTCAGGATACGGTAGCTAAACTTAATAATACAATCTCTAATGAAGACGATTTACCTGACATTTTACTTAACGAAAATATAAATAATATTAGTACTATCGAATTAGAAAACCAAGAACAGACACAAGAAAATACTCCATCGTATTTGAACAACGTAACAACTTATAGTGTAGGCGACCAGCCTGTTACTTCAAATTATAACGCTAACTTTTATATTTATCTTGACCGAAAATGGACTTGCATTGGTTCACTTCAATTTGAAACTGCACGAAGTGGTTGGTCATACAACAGTACCATTTCTACAAGCCAGGTTCTGAACCTTGTGAATACTACCCTTGGTACAAATTACAATTACAATTCTTTTGATATAGCGGTTTCAAACTCATTAAATGGTACATATTCTAAAAGTAATATTGGTATGGGTGCCAATACAACAACCATTGGCTATCAGCAAAGCAATAGCAACTCACGTGCGGCAAAATACGTAAGGCTTATACCCAACAATGCCCTTGCAAGTAGTACAGCCCTTGCGTTCTATACAGTTACGTATGAGTATCCCGACGGCATAACTGCACCTTCTTTTATTGTGGAGTCGGGCACAACTATAAACTTGCCTACAGGAAATTACGAATGGTCAAACGGTAATAGCACCTACGCCTCAGGTGAAACAGTAACCATAACGGGCACTACGACCTTTACGGGTACACTGTTAGGCCCAATAACATACCTCAACATTTATTACGATGTTAATTTTCCAACAGGAAGCTGGGCTTCGGTTCCAACCAAACCTACTATTGCAAACCTAACTACAACAACAGTAACCGACGAGTTTTCAGAAGGAGCCTCGGTTGTTATCAGAAATGTTTCTCAACAGTCGGTTCAGGGTGCGGTTACAGGCAACAACACCGGTCTTACCCGTGTATTTCAGTTTAAGGGTTGGAGGGTTGGCAATACCGATACGATTATCCAAGCAAACACACATTTGATTTGGGAAGAACTACTCCAATATTCCCACAACACAACCTATTTGAGTCTTACTGCCGTTTGGGATTATGACCCTCTGCAAACAGCAAGTTTCTTTATCCGATTTGACTCGGTTGCGGTAGACACCGAAGGTAACATTACCGGTCAAGATTCCAATAAATATACACAGCAGATTTTTGCGGCATACGTTGGCGGAGTTGATACGTCACTTGGCACAGCAAAATTACAGGAGAAATATGGAATAGCAGATACAACCTCGGATAACTCCTACGGTGCCGACCAGGAAATTCGCGCATTATACGGCGAAAGGTTAGATGGCGTATGGTTAAGTGCTTTCCCATCCGATGATTATGTTTTCGAAAGTCTTGTTCAGTACGCCGAAACAGGTTATCTGTCGGTAGGCGGAGAACCCGTAAAAGCAGAAGACCTTAACGCTAAGGAATATGCAATCAGATGGTACGTTTTCAAAAGCCAAGACGATGCGTGGCATATAGACGGCAAACTCGTTAAAAAGGAAGGCCTTATACACGTATATAAAACCTTTGCGGGAAACAAGGAGTTAATTGCCGAAGCCAAAACCGATTTCTACATAGATGCGACCGATATAACGGCAGGTATCAACACGGTGCTAACCTTAGACAACCGCAAATCCTACAACGCAGAAACCGATACATATATGTGGGAGATAACCAATGTAGATTATGGCGAGTATTGGGAGATTACCGAGCACCCCCATTTATTTGCCGACCCCGGTGTTGATTTTGGTGTATATTCCGAATATACCATTATGGACGCCCACGGCGACCAATCTATTACAGGCTCAGGAACATCTCTTACAGTTAGCGGTATGACCTATGCACTTGATGAGGGAACCGATGAGGTTCTTCGTGCAGAGTTTACCAATATTTATAACAAGAGCAACTCTATTCTTATCAAAAAGCAGGATGCTCTAACAGGAGTTTCAATAGGCGGAGCAACCTTTAGACTACTGCAAAATGGTACGCCGCTAAAGTTCAATTATAACAATGAAACAAACAGCTATGAATATGATGCTCAAAACGGTACCCATACCGTGCTTAGCGGAACAGCCAACGGTTATTTTGAAATTTCTATCGAAAACTTTAGTTATGATTTAGGAAACATAACCGTTCAAGAAATAACTTCACCAACGGGTTATTCGCCTATAGGTGAAATTGAAATCGGCTATGTTGACGACCAAAATACTATAGGCATTATTGGTGGCAATAGCGAAATGATAAAGTATGTAAACGGCATACTAATTGTGGGCAACAGCACCGACGTTTTATCGGTAACGGCAAAAAAGATTTGGGACTGCCCCGAAAATGAATGGCAACCCGTAACCGTACAGCTTCTTGCTAACGGCAAATTAGTTACAACGGTTATTGCAGGTGTTGAACCGCAGGTAACCCTCAGCAGCGAAAATGACTGGCAACACCTTTGGGAGAATCTACCTGTTTACGTAAACGGTGAAAAGATTGAATGGTCAATTAAAGAGACCGCGATAGGTACCGAAACCGCCAAGACAGACGGTTCGTTTGTAAACTGGTTGGCGTCTTACGGCATACCTATTCAGTCTACCGATGAGGATGGCAACCCGCACATCACACTTACCGTTACAAACACCACAAAGCGCGTAATGCTCAGAATTACCAAAACCGATATAAGCAAAACGCTACAATTAAAGGGCGCTACCTTCCTTTTGGAAGCGGTAGATGCAGACGGAAACGTGTTACCGTACGAAATTTCTAAAACCGAAACAACGGGTGAATCGGGAACGCTGATATTTGATAACCTAAAATGTAATACGCGATATAGGCTAACAGAACAAACCGCGCCCGAGGGCTATATAAAGGTAGGGGGATATATCTACTTTACCATAAACGAAGACGGCTCGGTTTCGGTAGAGGATAACTACTATGCCGAAGCAAGTAAGACAGCCTACAATATATTAGTTCGAAATGCAAGTGGCGTTCCGCTACCCGAATCGGGCGGAACAGGACAAAGTATGTTTTATGCCTTTGGTATACTGCTGATTTTAGCGGCCATTGGCATTTACATAGACATCTCTCGCAGACAGAGGAGGTGTAGAAATTAAATACGTTTTCAAAACAAAAAAATAAAAGAAAAGGAGCAAATCTTATGAAAATGATCAAAAAACTTTCGGCAGTAATTGTATGTATCGCAATGCTTTTTTCAATGGTTGCAATAAGCGCATCTGCATATACAGTAACTGTCGACCAAAACGAGAGCTGCAGCATTAAAATTATGGATGCTCAGACCTCTAACTCTACAGTTGGTGGAAAAGAACTTCGTCTGTTTAAAATTTTCGACGCTGAAACCGACGGTGTAAACATCATCTATAAGTGGATAGAAGATGGAAGCGGCAATAAGCTTTTTGCCGATTTCTTCTGCACCGCTGAAAGAGCAGGTGAAGATGCTACGATAGAACAGGTTGTTGACTATATTAATAACAACTACGAAGACCATTCTTCCGAACTATCAGAGCTTACTGCAGACCTTCACGAGTATATTCATCCTGATGAAAATCAACCTCCGGTTATCCAACCCACAAAAGTTGCTGAGGTGCCCGTAGGTGAAACCTCTGTTATTTTTAACGGCTTATCGTTAGGCTATTATATGGTATATGATGCTACAGTCATCGGCCAAGAGGATCCTGCTGTTCGCGCAACCGCAATTTTAACAACACCAAACACAACAAAAGAAATTATCCTTAAAGCAGACCGCCCCACTATCGATAAAAAGGTAAACAACGGCGATGCTACTACAGAGGATTGGAAACTTGCTACTGTTTCGTCTATCGGCGACGTTGAAACCTTTAAAATCACCACATCTATCCCTGACCACAGCCGTTACTCAAGCTATGTTTTCAAAATCAAGGACGAGCTGCCTGCAGGTATGGATTTATACAAGGAAGATGCAGCAGAAGAATACGTTAACCTTACTGCTACTAATAACGGTGTTGCATTAACCTTAGCAAAAGGTACTCATTATAATATTGATACAACAAGTGATGGCTTTGAAATAGAGTTTTTAGACGTTAAAGAAAAATGGCCTATCGATGTAGAGATTACCATTACATATCAAGCCCAGGTGAAGGACACCGAAGCTACTGCTAAGGATACAACAGCCGAAAACACAACAAACGGATTAGTATATCCTAACACCGCTACTTTAACTTACACTAATGACCCACACGATTATACATTGGGTCAAAGCGATGCTACTGCAACTGTATATACTTTGCAAACCCTCTTAACCAAAAATGCAGAAACAGCTACCGGTGGTGCCGACCAGAAACGTCTTGCAGGTGCGGAATTCGAAATATACCGCTTAGATGAAAACAGTGACCCTGTAGGCGAGGCTCTTACCTTTAAAGAGGTTGAAGTAGATTGCCCTAACGGACATAAATACACAAAATACGTTTACTCACCTGATGGTACTACAACAACCCTTAAAACTACCGCTGAGTGTGCAAATGACGACCCAAATAAATCTGTTGGTACGTCTTTTGGCGGACATATCGGTGAAATCAAAATAATCGGTTTAGGCGGTGGTTCTTACGGAATCAAAGAAACCAAGGCACCTACAGGCTACAGAAAAGCAGAAAAATTATTCACTCTATCTGTAGAGACCGACATCAACCACGGCCTTGTTTCAGAAATTAAAATGACCTACGATTCTCAAGCACAACCCAGTGGTGGCAGACTCTATAACGTAACCTCAACACACGGTGCGTTAAAGTTTGCAGGTCACATATCCAACCGCCCCGGTACTGCACTGCCCGAAACCGATGGTATGGGTACCACACTCTTTACCATTCTTGGTGTAGTTTTAATGGCAGGTGCACTTGCTTTTTTTACTTCAAGAAAAAGAAGTAGTGCTGTCTAAAAGAAATATTCGTTTTCGACGGAGCGACTTATTCTTTTAGCCACCCCGCAAAACTATTTCTTTTTCTAAACCCGATTTAAAGATAAATGAAAGGAGGGAAAGATTTATGAAGAAACATTTACCGACAATTATCGTGGCGGTTATATTCCTCTGCGGTCTTTCCCTCTTTCTTTATCCTACCGTCAGTAATTTATATAATCAGCACTTGAACAATAAGCTCATCGGAGAATATAAAGAAGCTTTTTCTTCTACCACACCCGAAGAATTTAATAAAGCAATGAAGGACGCCATTGCTTTCAATGAAAATCGTGAAAATGAAGAAAAACTCAAAGAGCTTGGTTTAACCTATGAAAATGTTCTTAATGCGGCAGACAACGGTGTTATGGGATATATTGAAATTCCAAAAATCAGTGTGTCTTTGATTATTTACCATACAATAGAGGAAAATGTGTTACAAAAAGGTATCGGACACGTTCCCGAAACACATCTGCCTGTTGGCGGCAAAAACACCCACTGTGTTCTTGCGGGACACACGGGACTGCCATCTGCAAAATTACTAACCAATATCGACCACCTTAAAGTCGGTGATCGATTCTACATTCATGTGTTAAACGAGGTTCTTGAATACAAAATAGATGGTGTGTCTGTTGTGAAGCCAGATGAGGTATCCCGTCTTAATGTGATAAGCGGTAAGGACTGTGTAACTCTTGTTACTTGTACACCCTACGGTGTAAATTCGCATCGCCTCTTAGTTCGAGGTGTAAGAGTTGACGGAAATGATCTATCGGCAAAAGAAGACGGTATTGTTAATGAACTTTTGAATATTGATATGAAATATTTGATAACCTTCTCTCTTATTGGATTGTTTATTATTTTTATTGCTTTAAAGAAATTACGGGATATTCGCAAGAAGAAAACAGCAACCATAGATAAAGGTGGCGAAGAAACAGATGAGAATACACCTTAAAAGAATATTTATAACGATGTTGACTGTCATACTCTTGTGTTGCTCGGCATTTCCTTGCTTTGCAGCAGCAGAAAAAGGAATCATAAGCGTAACATTGGAGGATAAAAGCAAAAACAAGGTAAACGGTGTAACAGTTTATCTTTGCCAAGTGGCAGAGCTGAACAATAACGGATACTATCCTACAACCGCATTCGAAAGTTCGGGTTTATCTATTTCCGGGCTCATAAACTCACCCGATGAATCGTCTGCTAAATCCGTTACGGATTATATCAAGAACAATCAAATTGAGGTTCTTTCGACGGCATCGAAAAACGGAAAAACAAGCTTTTCAGATTTGGCCTTAGGTATATGGGTTGTGTTCTGTGACGAAGACAGTAAATATACATTTAATCCATATATCGTATTTCTGCCTTACGAGTCGGGTGGAAAACTTTATTATGAAGTATCATCTGTTCCAAAAATCGAGGATAGTAAGCCTAACGAAACAAGCATATATGTTGTTAAAAAATGGGATGACAAGAATAATGCCGCCAAGAAGCGTCCCGATTCTGTAAATATTGAACTGCTGAACGGATCTGAGGCTGTATCAACGGCAAAACTTAGCGAATCAAACGGTTGGTCGCATACGTTTACAGGTGTTTCAAAGGATGGCAATTATTCTGTTAGGGAAAACTCTGTCGCCAATTATAAGGCGAATTATAGCGGCGATATGGCAAACGGTTTTGTAGTAACGAATACCTACACCGGAGAAAAACTTCCGCAAACCGGTCAGTATTGGTGGCCGATTATTCTTATTGCGATTGCAGGCGTCGGATTTATCGCACTTGGAATATATGAAGTAGGAGTAAAAAAGAATGCTAAAAAGAAATAAGGGTGTTGTTTTTCTTATTATTGGTTGTGTTCTTCTCCTTGTTGCTTGCGGATGGTATGTATATAATATAATCGAAGATAAACATGCCGGACAAAATGCATCGGATATATTAAATGAATTCGATGATGCGCAAAATGAAAAAACAGATAAAAATGCGCCCGTAATCACGGCGGATGGCGATGCTTTTTGTGGTAAGGTCATTATTGAAAAATTGTCTGTGGAACTTCCTGTATATGATGAATGGAATTATACCCGTCTAAAATCTGCTCCCTGTCGATACACTGGAAGCATTGATTCAAATGATATTATAATTGCCGCACACAATTATAAAAGCCATTTTGGTTCGCTAAATAAGTTGGTGATTGGCGATGAAGTTGAATTTATTGATGCTTACGGAAAGTCGCATCTATATGAAGTGTGCGAACTTATAACCTTAGATGGAACCGCCGTATCGGATATGCAGTCAGGCGGTTGGGATTTCACCTTGTTCACTTGCACCAAAGGTGGCGAACAGCGAGTAACTGTGCGTTGTAATCGTATTGTTTGCAAATAACTTTTAAATGTTCGCAAAATATTTACAATGACCACTTTTCGTTATCAAAAGTTCTTTTGGTTCACACCTATACTCGTTGCCTGTCCATTTTGGACATTTTCATCTTTTACTTATGTGACCGCATTTCCATTCGTGTATTCGGTAGCTTTTCTCATAATTTGCACGATTAGTATACTGATTACTTGGTTGATAACGAAGAAAGCACGGTGATTTGCTTCAATACTATATGGATACTGAAATTTGTAGAGCCTATAGAAACCAACCACTCGTTCGGCTATAAACCCCGATTTTTAGGCTCCAAACGACTTGCTTTTCTCAATATTATTTGAATTTGAGCGAGTGAGAATAAGAACCCGTGGCTGTGTAGTTTTCAAAAAAGTTATAAAAACACCGTAAATTGCGGAAACTTCCGCAATTTACGGTGTTTTTTGTTCTTTGTTTAATATCCCTATTTTTTATCTTCGAAGAACACTTATAAACATATTTTTTCGAAAGATACGGCAAGCCGTTAAAGACTGTAATAAGCCAGGCGCAAGCCACAGGTGTCGGCCCGAACATCACGGTCATACCAACAGCTGGTGCGAAACATGCCGGCACACCAATAGGTGTAATCATACCAGTTACCGCCTCTGCACGGCCACATTTCCTCACCTTTGTTTGGTCCGGAAAAGATGTCGTTTCCGTAGGGCGCGCCAGTTGGCTCCCGCTCAGGGAACAGGCCTAACTCAATTAAAATCTGGGGCGCGGAATTTAACCCCTCAGCCAAGCCCATTTCACGTATCGTGCCACCGCGTTTTTCCTCTGTAAAGGAAGAAACCGTCTGACTGAGAACCCATCTGCCATTCACATCGCCATATGTGTTGGGCGCATTTTTTTCGGGGCACGGAGAATAGTCAAGTTTCAGGCTGTTTCGGTCCCCGGGATGGGTAAGTGTTCCGTCCGGCAAAATAGCACGCCAGCGGTCAGAATGGAAAGATAGGTCACAGTTGGGGTTCATAACATCCGCATCCGGAATAATCTGCAATTCTCCATCACAGAATCGGAAGCCCGGGCAAAACTCAAACACATTTCCGCAAAGGTCCGCAATACCGTCCCACTGTCCGTTGTGAAACCAAGATAAGGGACCGGCACCGGTTAGCGTGCGCGTGGTTCTGCCATTCCGGTCAATCTTACCGGCGGGGGCCACACTGGCGGCGTTGTCATTAAACTGACCGTAGTTGGTGTTACCCTGGGGCATGGTGCTGTTTTTCTTACACCAAAGAGCAAGCGCACCCCACAAGGAAAAGGGCATCAACCCCCAACCTTTACCCTTGTCACGGCAAAGCGCCAAACTTTCATCAAAAGTATACATGTTGGCCGGATCTCTTCCAGGCATACTGTAAGCACGGCCGTCCCTGACATAGCTGAGGTATTTGCCTACTGCAACAGTATCATGAACCTTTTCGTCCACAATAAAGGCAGGATGAATGCGGCTGTCCAACCCGTTGGACAAGTTTGCCGAGTCCATTTTGGGCAAGAGAACCATAACCGACGGCAGTCCCCTGTCGTCTAAAATCACGGTGTTGGTTCCACCGGACAAGGCCTCCACCGCTAACTTGAGATCCAAATAATCATCTGACGACGGAATCCTCTTGTTAAATTCACGAAATCTTGCGTAAATCACATCCGCCGCATCACGGCTTTCGCTACCGTCCGGTGCCAAAAAGTCGTATAAAATCCCTTTCTTGGCCCGACGTACGGCATCGTCCTCAATAAAAACACTTTTCATATGTTTTACCCCGCTTTTTTATACAAATACAGTGAACCCTCGTTCAAAAATTTAACACGCTGGTCTACTTTTTATCAACAACCAGACCGGCTAAATGCCGCGTCTTGACACCATACTGCCTTTGCAAGGATTGACCATTTCTTCCCAACTTCTATTCTGATACAAGTGTTAGTTGTTTGCGCCAACTGCCAAGGAAGTAAAAAACAATGCCGATAACCAGCGGTGTAAACCCTGCCAACGCATCACCAAGCCAAAAGCCGAAATAGCCCATCTTCAACACCACACCGAACAACAGTGCCAATCCGATACGCATGACGATACCGTCAAAAATCGCGGTGGCGAAATTCACAGCCGTGTTGCCGCTGCCGTTCATCAGCGCGTTCATGGGAGCTCTGGCGGCACTACCAAAGAAAATAAGCACTGCAATCGGCAGGTATTCCACACCGATAGCAACCACTTCTGCCTCGGCGGTGAAAATGGAATATACTTGTTGCGGGAACAGCAAAAATATCGCCGAAAGGAACACGGCAATACCGGTTGTCAGCACCGTAATCACACCCATAATACGCGGTACACGGTGATATTCACCGGCGCCGATATTTTGCCCGACCATGGACGAGCCGGCGGCGTTAAGCGAATTGGACACCAAATTACTGATACCGCCGATTTTGTTGGCAATTCCATAAAAGCCCGAAACCGCCACACCGTACGAGTTGATATACGCATTAACAAACAACTTGGAAAACTGGATAGCCGCGCCTTTAATCGCCATCGGTATCCCTAATTTTATCAAACGGAAAAACTCGTCTTTTTGTATTTTAACAAACTCTTCGGCACGAAATACCAAGCCGAATTTTTCTCTTTTTCGGTAGATAAACCAAGCGCTCCAAAGAAAACTGACTGCTTGACTGATAACTGTTGCCAACGCCGCACCTTTGGCGCGCAAACCTAAACCTAAAATGAACCAAACATCCAACACCACGTTCAAAATCGAGGCAATGGCAATAAATACCAGCGGGTGTTTGGAATCTCCCATGCCACGCAACACGGCGCTGGCGGCGTTGTATCCATAAATAAACACCGTACCGGCAATGCTAACCGTGGCATAATCCAACGCATCTTGCCATGCTTCGGCAGGGGTGTTCATCCACCTCAAAATCGGTTCTCGCCAAACAAGGCAACCCACCGTCAACACACCACCAAGAACAACCAGCGTGAAAAACAACGTACCGATAAACCGCCCGATACGGTGTTCTTCCTTTGCACCAATATATTGTGAAATAATCACTTGCCCGGCATTGGAAAACCCCATTGCCAAGAACATTAAAAAATGTGCCACGTCGCCACCGACCGAAACAGCCGCTAAGCCGGTTTTTCCCAAAACCTGACCCACGACAATCATATCCACCATATTGTAAAGCACTTGCAATGTGCTAGCAATAAACAACGGTAGCGCAAATTTGAGAAGCGGTACCGCTACACGGCCATGTGTAAAATCGGTTACGTATTCGGCTTTTGCCATAATGTCATCACCCGTATGGCAGTATAACATATTTTTGTATAAAAATCACGCTTTTTTTAATTTTTTTGCATAAAAAACGACGAACGAAAACCGTCCGTCGTTTTATCGTGTTATATCACAACAACGCTTCTACCGCATCCACCGCAGGTTGAATTTCCTCGCAATCCACGCGCTCGATTTCACCCTCGTCACACAAATGCGAAACGGTAGCGTTTATTGGCAATTTTGCCAACAGCGGCACCTTCATGGCTTTAGCGGCCTCATCTAAGCCGTTCTCTTCGCCAAACAAAGTAATCTGCTTGTGGCAATCGGGGCAAAGCAAATAACTCATATTTTCCACCAAACCCAACACCGGAATGTTGAGCATATCGGCCATCGTTTTGGCTTTGCCGACCACCATTTGTACCAACGATTGCGGTGTAGACACCACCACGGTAGCATCCACCGGCAACGATTGGTATACTGTCAGCGGAACATCGCCTGTTCCGGGAGGCATGTCAATAAATAAGACGTCCAAATCCCCCCACACCACATCGGTCCAAAATTGGGTTACCGCACCGGCAAGCACCGGACCGCGCCACACGACAGGTTGCGATTCGTCTTCTAACAATAAGTTGATGGACATCACCTTGATACCCAAATGTGTTTCTGCCGGTAGAATTCCCACTTGTGAGCCTTGTGCTTTTTGTGTCAAACCAAACGCACGGGGAATAGAAGGACCGGTAATATCTGCATCCAACACACCGACCTTATACCCACGGCGCGCCATCATCACCGCCAACAAACAAGTTACCGACGATTTTCCCACGCCGCCCTTGCCGCTGCTGACCGCCACCACTTTTTTTATGCTGCTGAATTCATTCAACTTTGCATGCAAATCTTCTTTACGTTCGCTGCATTCTTGCGAACAGGAACTGCAATTGTGTGTACATTCGCTCATGTTTTTTCCTCCTTAACCCTTGTTTTAACAATAAAAGGCGGGGTTCGCGTAGCGAACCCCGTTAAAAATGCCGTTATGCCGAACGGGTAACCGTTGTCTGTGCGGAAATTGCGCTATTAGCGCCCTCCACAATCCCTTCGGAATGAATTACCTGCATGGCGGTTTTTACCAAAATGGAAATGTCGCCTTTGAGTGAATAGGTTTTAGCGTATTGGCTGTCGAACTTCGCTTTTTGGGCAACAGTTACGGTATCGCGACCGCTGACCTGTGCCAACCCGGTAATGCCCGGTCGTACACGGGAAGCACCGTTGCGATGCCGCAAGCCCAGCAAATCTCTTTCCGATAACACCACCGGACGAGGACCGACAAAACTCATATCCCCTTTTAACACATTAAACAGTTGCGGCAATTCATCCAAGCTCATGCGACGTAACAATTCGCCGACCTTGGAAATATATTTTTCTGGATTTTCCAATTTATGCGTGGCAACATTTGCCGGCGCCAACACGCTCATGGTGCGGAATTTATAAATTTTAAACGGCATATCGTATTGACCCATACGCTGCTGAACAAAAATGGGCGAACCCTTCGTGTCGATAGCGGCAATCACTGCGACAACGACCATTATTGGAGAAAGAGCTAAAATAAACAATAACGAGAAAACTATATCCAAGAATCGTTTAAAAGAAGAATAACGGTTGGTGTGTTTTTTGTTGTATTGAGAAGGCAATGTTACAACTTGGCGCATCATTCGTTCCTCCCTTTGTCACTTTTTCAATAATTTTTCTTGACGAGGGAATTATACACCTTTGTTTTTTAAAAATCAAGTGCTTTTGTCTAAACCCTTTCAAAGTCTGTAGGTAGAACTACTTTTTTACAAAACAGCACCTCTGTTTTTGGACATTTTGCACTATTTTTTTGTAATTTTTTGGAAATCGCTACAAACGAACAGCTTTGTTTTATCGTTTATCGGTAAATTTTTCATGTTTATCCATGCACTCCCGTGCGCAGATGGTATAGAATCGGATATACTATTGCGGGAGGCGATGAGCGTTTTGTATGCGATTATTAAACGCTGTTTTGATATCATACTATCGTTGCTCCTGCTGATACTTTTAAGCCCTCTTTTGATGGTTATTATACTCACAATTCGGTTAACTTCTTCCTGTCCGGCGGTTTTTTCCCAAATTCTCTCAGGAAAAAACGAGAAACGATTTGTTATCTACAAATTCCGCACAATG